>JAFSHE010000378.1 GCA_017440445.1 Oscillospiraceae bacterium
TCGACAGCAAGGAGCAGCTTGAGGGTATCATGAAAGAACTTACAAAGTAAATATCAGGCCAATGACCTGCAAAATATATAAAAACAAGGAAGGCAAACAAGATGATAGACATTAAGTTTTTAAGAGAAAATCCCGATGTAGTTAAGGAAAATATCAAGAAGAAGTTCCAGGACAGCAAGCTTCCCCTCGTTGACGAGGTTATAGAGCTTGACGCAGAGTACCGCAAGGCGCTCCAGCGTAAGGAGGCACTTCAGGCTGACAAGAATAAGGCATCCAAGGAGATTGGCGGCTTTATGGCAAAGGGCATGAAGGACGATGCTGAGGCTGCAAAGGCTAAGGTAAAGGAGTATTCCGAGGAGCTTGCACAGCTTGATAAGACAGTTCCCGAGATGGCAGAGCGCATCAAGACCATTATGATGACTATTCCTAACATCATTGATCCCTCTGTTCCGATTGGTAAGGATGACAGCGAGAACGTTGAGATACAGCGCTATGGCGAGCCTGTTGTGCCTGATTTCGAGGTACCCTACCACTCCGATATCATGGAAAAGCTGAATGGTATCGATCTTGACAGTGCAAGAAAGGTAGCAGGTAATGGTTTCTATTATCTCATGGGCGATATCGCCAGACTTCACTCTGCTGTTATCTCCTACGCAAGAGATTTTATGATAGAGCGTGGATTTACCTACTGCATCCCTCCATTTATGATCAGAAGTAATGTTGTTACAGGCGTAATGAGCTTTGCTGAGATGGACGCTATGATGTACAAGATCGAGGGTGAGGACCTGTATCTTATCGGTACATCCGAACATTCTATGATCGGTAAGTTCATCGATACTATCATTGACGAGGAAACACTTCCCCATACTCTCACATCCTATTCACCCTGCTTCCGTAAGGAGAAGGGTGCGCACGGTATCGAGGAGAGAGGTGTATACCGTATCCACCAGTTTGAAAAGCAGGAGATGATAGTTGTCTGCAAGCCTGAGGACTCCGCTATGTGGTTCGACAAGCTGTGGCAGAACACTGTTGACCTGTTCCGTTCCATGGATATCCCTGTAAGAACTATCGAGTGCTGCTCCGGTGACCTCGCAGACCTTAAGGTGAAGTCCTTCGACGTTGAGGCATGGTCTCCCAGACAGAAGAAGTACTTTGAGGTAGGTAGCTGCTCCAACCTTGGTGACGCTCAGGCAAGACGTCTTAAGATCCGTGTAAACGGCAAGAACGGCAAGTACTTTGCTCATACTCTCAACAATACAGTAGTTGCTCCTCCCAGAATGCTTATCGCATTCCTTGAGAACAACCTCAATGAGGATGGCTCGGTAAATATTCCTGAGGTACTCAGACCTTACATGGGCGGCAAGTCTAAGATCGGATGATCTGTAAACAGAAAAATATGAATTCTTATGAATTAATTATGGAATTGGTATAAATTGTATGGCGGGATCAGAGCGTTTTCATTATGAGAACGCTCCTAGTCCTGCCATTTTACATGTAGAACATAAGGGAACATCACGACATAAGGAGGAAAAATGGCTTTTGTAACTCTTGACAGCGTATATAAGCGTTACCACATGGGCGAGGTGACCATCAACGCTGCCGATGGAATGACCTTTGATATAGAAAAAGGCGAGTTTGTTATAATTGTCGGTCCAAGTGGCTCGGGAAAGACAACGGTGCTTAATATGCTCGGCGGAATGGATTCCTGCGACGAGGGTATCATCAGTGTTGACGGAGCGAGAGTAGACGGCTACAATAGAAAGCAGCTTACAGAGTACCGCCGTAACGATATTGGATTTATATTCCAGTTTTATAATCTTCTGCCCAATCTTACTGCAAAAGAGAATGTGGAGCTTGCCACACAGACGACAAAGGACTACATTCCCGCTGCTGAGATACTGGAAAAAGTAGGTCTCGGAGAAAGATTGAATAATTTCCCAGCACAGCTTTCAGGCGGCGAGCAGCAGAGAGTATCGATTGCAAGAGCGCTCAGCAAAAGGCCAAAGCTCCTGCTTTGTGATGAGCCGACAGGCGCACTGGACTATAACACAGGTAAGATGATACTAAAACTGCTTCAGGATACCTGCCGCAGAGATGGAATGACTGTGATACTTGTTACACACAATTCTGCGATAGCACCTATGGCAGACAGAGTTATCAAAATAAAAAACAGCAAGGTGAGCAAGGTAATTCTTAACGAAAATCCCACTCCCGTGGAAGATATCGAATGGTAACGGAGGGTGTGGCTTGAAAGCGATAAATAAAAATATCTTCCGTGATATAGCCAAGTCAAAGGGTCGTTTTATGTCGATATTCCTCATCTGTGCCATCGGTGTGGGATTTTTCAGCGGTGTAAGACAGACCGGCACGGATATGAAGCTATCAGCGGATAGGCTGTATGACGAGCAGGAGCTGTTTGACCTGAGAGTGCTTTCCACATTCGGTCTTACTGACGGGGATGTAAAGGCTATCTCGGAGGTGGAGGGAGTTACAGGAGCTTTTCCCTCAAAATACAGTGATATGGCACTGTATTTCAACGATGTTGAATACCTCACAAGAGTTTACTCCTGGAATAACAACGAGGTAAATAAGGTCTTTCTGCGTGACGGACGTGCTCCTGAAGCGGAGGATGAGTGTATCATAAGCCTTAACAGGCTTGACGGGGATTTCAGTCTTGGTGATACCATCACAATGGCTGACCTTACAGATGCGGAGGAATTCCCGCTGGAGCATAAAGAGTACAAGGTAGTAGGTACTTTTGAAACTCCTATGTATATCTCGGCTACTCAGAAGGGCAGCACAACTATCGGTGACGGCTCGTTGGATGCGTTTATGTATGTTACGGGGAGTAATTTTACTCAAGATGTATACACAGAGATATATGTAACTTCGGATGAACTTCGTGGTGTGCAGAGTTATTCTGATGAATACGAGCAGCTTCGTGACAGGATATCTGACAAGCTGGAGGAGCTTGGTATATCACAGAGTGAGATACGCTATGAGGAAGTAGTCGGAGAGGTGCTTGATGAGATAGCAGACGGCGAAAAGGAGCTTGCTGATGCTAAATCAGACGGAGAGAAAGAGCTTGCCGATGCAAAGGCTGAGCTGGAGGATGCGGCACAGCAGATAGCAGATGGCGAAAAGGAGCTTGCGGACGCCAAAAAAGAGCTTGATGACGGTGCAGTGCAGCTTGCTGATGCAGAAAAGGAGCTTGCTGATGCAAAGTCTGAGATAGAAAAGGGCAAGAAAGAGATAGCTGACAGCAAGGCGCCGCTTACAGAGGCTGAAAAGGAATTAAGCGATGCCAAGCTTGAAATAGTGAATGGTGAGCAGGAGCTTAAGCAGGCTAAAGAAACTCTTGACAGCTCAAAGCAGCAGCTTGAGGATGGTCAGGCGGAGATAGACAGAAACCTCGCCGAGATGGACACAGGAAAAGCTCAGCTGGAAGAAGCAAAGGCTCAGATATCCTCGGCAGAGGCGGAATATAACGCAGGTCTTGCACAATATGAGCAGGGATATGCGGCTCTGCTGGAGGGAGAAAAGCAGCTTCAGGCGGCAATTTTAATATACGGAGAGGATAATCCTGCTATTCTTCAACAAAAAGTTGAGTTAGAAACAAATAAAGCTATCCTTGAACAGACTAAATTACAGCTTGATGCGGCAAAGTCACAGATAGATGCGGGCAAGGCGGAGATAGAAGTCAATGAAAAGACTCTTGCAGAGGGCGAGGCTCAGCTTATTGCGGCACAGGCAGAGATAGATAGTGGCTGGGCTCAGTATTACGAGGGCGTGGCGCAGTATGAGGAAGGTATAGCGGCTCTTGAAAAGGGCAAGCAGGAGTATCTTGAGGGCTACAAAAAGTATCTTGACGGGCTGGAGCAGTACAATGACGGTCTTAAGCAGATAGAGGATGCAGAAAGACAATATAACGAGGGCGTGGCTACCCTTGCCGAAAAGCGTGCGGAATATGAGGACGGAGTAAGACAGTATGAGGAAGGTCTTGCAGAGATAGAGGATGCAAAGGTACAGTATGCCGATGGTCTGAAAGAATACGAGGATGGAGTAGAAACATTCCACACAGAGATAGCAGACGCAGAGGCAGAGATAGCCGATGCGAAAAAGCAGATAGAGGATGCGGGCAAGGCAGAGTGGTATATCTTCACCCGTGACGATAACCCGGGCTATGCGGAGTATGAAAGCAATTCTCAGCGTATCGACAATATCGCAGTGGTGTTTCCTGTGTTCTTCCTGCTTGTTGCAGGTCTTGTGTGCCTTACCACTATGTCAAGAATGGTGGAAGAGAACAGAACTCAGGTCGGTACATTGAAGGCTCTTGGCTACACTAACGCATCGATAATGAAGCACTACATGGTCTATGCGGTAAGTGCTGCGGCGGTGGGAAGTCTGCTTGGTGCATTCGGCGGAATGTTGCTTTTCCCGTGGGTGATAATGTTTGCATATTCCATGATGTATATTATTACAGAAATATACTTTGAGTTTAGTGTTGCGAACATAATTCTTTCAGCGGGTCTGATGATAGCGGCTATCGCACTGACAGTTTATTTCAGCTGCAAGAGGGTACTGGCTGAAACTCCCGCAGAGCTCATGCGCCCCAGAGCGCCTAAGGCGGGAAAACGTGTTCTCCTGGAGCGAGTCGGATTTATCTGGAACAGGATGTCCTTCTTCGCAAAGGTTTCGGGAAGAAATCTTTTCAGATACAAGAGAAGAATGTTTATGACTGTGGTGGGAATATCGGGCTGTACTGCACTTATGCTGGCAGGCTTCGGATTGAAGGATTCTATCGGAGATATCGTTAACAAACAGTATAATGAGATTTTTAATTACAGTGGGTTTATAGTTGTGGAGGATGATCTTACCGAAGAACAACGCTCCGCCCTGTATGATGAGCTGATAGAATACGATCCTGAAACAAAGACCACTATGACAGTAATGAAGCAGTACACCGTTTCATATGATAACTCCAACGTACAGTGCTATGTAACAGGCGTTGAGGACGCAGAGGTTTTTGAAACTATGGTAGATCTGCGTGAGCGTGTATCGAAAGAAAAGCTTACAATGGGCAGCGGAGCGATCATCACTGAGAAGCTTGCAAAGCTGCTTGGTGCGGAGAAGGGTGATACGGTAACTGTAAAGATAAGCGACAGCAAAAGCGGAAGTGTTACGATAACAGGAATAACCGAGCATTATGCAAGCCACTATATGTATCTCACAGAGGATGTATATAAGGAAGTGTTTGGGATTGCCCCCGAATATAACACACTGTATTTTTCAAATAAAGTATCCTCTGAGGAATATGATAAGACCGCTTTGAACGAAAAGCTTATGGCGGCAGACGGAGTGCTTACTGTTATGCTGGCATCCAGCTCGTCAAAAAGCTTCCAGGAGATGCTGAGTATCCTTGACCTAGTTATCATAGTTCTGATAGCCTCGGCAGGAGCGTTGGCTTTTGTTGTGCTGTACAATCTCACAACAGTCAATATTACGGAACGCATACGTGAGATTGCAACGCTTAAGGTCCTCGGATTCTACGACAGAGAAGTTTCTGCCTATGTATTCAGGGAGAATATCATACTTTCCATAATGGGAAGTGCAGTGGGTCTTCTTCTCGGAACGGCATTATGTCAGTTCGTGGTGCAGACTGCGGAGATAGACGAGGTAATGTTCGGCCGTGATATCCATCCGCTTTCCTTTGTGTGGGCGTTCATGATAACGGTGGCATTCTCGCTGCTGGTGAACTTTATAATGACAGGAGTGCTTAAAAAGATAAGCATGGTCGAGTCGCTGAAATCTGTTGAATAATTTTATATCAGATAACCGTACACATTCAGTGTACGGTTATTTTTTTGTTCTACTTGACTAAAACTGTGGATTATGATATTATATTATTATATACTATTGTAAAAAAAGTGGAAAGGTGGTTGAAATGAAGGAACGTATTTTAGAATCCGGTGAGGATTACCTCGAAACTATTTTGATACTTCACAACAGAAACGGCGGAGTCCGTTCAATAGATATAGCAGCGGAGCTTGATTACTCCAAACCCAGCGTCAGCGTTGCGATGAAAAATCTTCGTGAAAGAGAATGTATAACCGTTGATAAAAACGGATATATCAGCCTTACGGAAAAGGGCAGAGAGATAGCTGAAAGAGTATATGAAAGGCATCTGCTGTTTACAAGCTGGCTTACCTCCATGGGCGTGCCTGAGGAGATAGCAACGGAGGACGCATGCAGAATAGAACACTGTCTGAGTAATGAGAGCTTTGAGGCTATCAAAAGACATGTTCAGGAGTTTTCGGAAAAAAAGTGAAATAAAAACAAAAGCCGTGCTGTGGCTTGTCTTGTGACGGCTCATGGTACGGTTTTTTGTATATCGGAGGAATTGGTTTGAAAGTAATATGTCTGATAGAAAACACCTCGGTCAACGAGCGGTTGTTTTTTGAGGATGGAATGTCGCTTTTCGTTGAATATGAGGGTAAAAACTATCTTATCGATACAGGTCTTACGGGTAAGGCTGTGGAAAATGCGAAACGCATGCGTCTGCCGATAAATGAGATAGATGCTGTTGTGATAACACATAATCATTTTGGTCACATCGGTGGAATAGACAGCGTTATGCGCCTTAATCCGAGTGCGAAGATATTCCTGCGTGCGGGAGCACAGACAGAGGTATTCCGCAGGAATGGTCTGTTTAAATCTGCCGCAGGTGCGGGAAAGGGCTTTTTCAAAAAATACGCAGAAAATCTTACGTTGTTTGACAGCTTTTCTCAGGTGGCAGAAGGGTTTTATCTTGCTTCCTGTGAGGATTTTGAGGAGAAGTATATCAACCCTGACAACGGCTATTTCGTAGCGGAGGGCAAAAAGAGCATTCCGTTTGACCACAGTGACGAGAGCTTTGCTGTGATCTTTCCGCACAAGCGTAAGTCTGATGGGCTTGTCCTTGTCGGCGGGTGTTTCCACTGTGGCGCAGTTAATATGCTGGAAACTGTTAAAAAGCGTTGGCATGGTATTCCGATACTGGCTGTGATAGGCGGATTTCATTTCTCGGGAAGTAATCCAAAGACCGTAAATTGTTCTACGGAGCATATCGTGGCGCAGGCGAGAGGTCTGAAGCTAAGCGGTGCGGAAAAGATATATGCATGTCATTGCACGGGCTTCAGAGGTTTTGATATAATGGACGAAACGCTCGGTGACAGGATAATGTACCTCGGCGGCGGCGAGCAGATAGACTTCTGATGCGGCAATTTCTGAAAAAATACTTACATTTTCTTAAAAAAGAATTAATTTTGTAAAAAGTGCAACAAAACGGGTGATTTTTTCGTTATATTAATATAGAGGAAATTTCTGCCGTGATGAAACTTTTTATAGTGGTAAATTGTTTTATATTATATAGGGATGAATTATCAGTACTATGGAAAAAAATAATACAGGGGGTAAAAGCAATATGAAAACATCAAAGCGTATCTTGTGTGCTGCGGTTGCAGCTGTACAGCTTACGGGTCTTTCGGTAATGGGGACACCTGCTTATGCCGCATCGACAGGGGCAAGCAGGGACACTATCGCTGCAGGTAGCGATCACAGTCTTGTTATCAAGTCTGATCTTTCGCTGTGGGCTGCCGGAAGTAACTTAGACGGTCAGCTCGGTGTAGGTATGGGTATTGAAAGCTCTGAGGGTGTAAAGGTGTTGGATGATATCATCTTTGCCGAAGCTAACGATAACGTAAGCTTTGCGATAGATAAATCAGGCACCCTGTACGGATGGGGTGACAATTCAAAGGGACAGATATCCTCTGAAAACACTTCTTTAAAGATATATAAGCCAGAAAAACTGATGGAAAATGTTATCTCTGTCAGTGCAGGAGATACTCATACGGTAGCAGTTACAGCTGATGGTACAGCATACGGCTGGGGAAGCAATACATACGGCGAGCTTGGAAATAATATCAATGCAGTAAAGAACTCTGCAAAAAAGCTTGCTGAAAATATAGTTGACGCAGCGGCAGGTGATGGATTTACTATCCTCGTAACAGGTAAGGGCAGGGTACTTGCAAGCGGATATAACTATTATGGTCAGCTTGGAAACGGAACAGAAAACAGTATACTCGGATTTACAGAGCTTGCTCTCAGTGATATCATTGAGGCAGACGCAGGAAACAGCCATACTCTCCTACTTACTGATGACGGAAAGGTGCTGGCTGCAGGTCTTAATGAAAAGGGACAGGCTGCACATAATTCTTTTAACAGTCTTTCTGTATTTACCGATGTGGGTATTTCAGGAGCTGAGGCTGTTTTTGCAGGCGGAAATTCCTCTGCGGCAGTAAACGGCAGCGGTCGTATGTATGCATGGGGTGAAAACACCTGCGGTCAGCTCCATAACGGAGAGAACGAGGATGTTTACAAGCCTGAATTCGTCACAAATACAGTTATTTCGGCAGCGTTTGGAGAAAGCCATTCGCTTCTTCTGAAGGAGAGCGGATCCATTGTAACAGTTGGTGACGGTTCCAACGGTGAGCTTTTCTATATGTCTGACAGCTATTCTCTCAGACCTGAGAAGGTTCTTCCCAACGTGAAGAAGTATGCAGCAGGTACAGACCACGCTGCTGCGGTAGACTATAAAGGTGACCTGTATACATGGGGAAATAATGACCGTGGTCAGCTTGGTCTTGGCGACTATACTTCAAGAAATGTTCCTACAAAGGTAGAGCTTCCCTCAAAGGCTATCAATGTATGGTGCGGAGATGGATTTACATTTGTACAGACAGAGGATCTCAGAGTATTTTCTTTTGGCAACAACAGCGAAAAGCAGCTTGGTATTTCCAGTTCAAAGGAAACTATCAATACACCGCAGGCAAATATTTACCTTGTTGATATGAAGGGTCTTGATATCCAGTGTGAGAAGGATTATTGTATTGCTCTCTGGGAGGATGATATTTATGGCTGGGGCAAGAATGCCGCAGGCAGACTTGGTGACTGGCCCAGGATACAGTCCGTACCCGTTGAACTGTTTGCTGTTAATACTGCAAAGAAGATCGTTGCAGGAAATAATCACTGTTTTGCACTTACAGAATCAGGAGAGATCTACGGATGGGGCTCCAATTCATCCAGCCAGCTTGGTATGACACTGGAGGATGCATCCTATACTGAATTCCCTGAAAAGCTGTATGTTGAGAAGAACGATGAAGAAGTAGTATTTACTGATATTGCAGCAGCAGGCAATCATACTATCGCAGTAGACAAGACAGGAAAGGTATGGGTATGGGGAGCAAACTCCCTTGGACAGCTTGCAAACAGTACTGCAAGAATAAAGGAGCCAAAGCAGCTTTCTACTTCTGCATACAAGGTGTTTGCAGGTGCAAATGCCTGTGCTATAATAACTGACAAGGCTCAGCTGTATCTCAGCGGAAGCAACAAGAACGGCGCTCTCGGTGACGGCACTACTACTGACAGAAGAGATTTTACAAAGCAGACAGGCATCGATATAGAGATGATGGACATCGGAGAGAATTTCGGTGGCTATGTCCGTGGTGACAGTGCGCTTTATTGCTGGGGTACAAACTCTCACGGTCAGGTTGGAAACGGTAAGGGCGGTACAGATGCAAAGCCTGTTACGGCTATAAAGAACGCACTGTGTAAGCCTCTTACAAGTGCAAAGAGCATCACCCTCAGTGAAACTGAGCTTATTCTGAGGCGTAATCTGTCCTCTAAGCTGACAGCAAAGATTACTCCTGCGGACAGCATCATTACTTCGCTCAAGTGGAGCAGCTCTGATACAAAGGTAGCAACTGTATCTACCGATGGTACAGTAAGAGGTGTTAATTACGGTACAGCAGTAATTACAGCAACTGCTCCCAACGGAGTATCTGCAAGCTGTAATGTGACTGTTACCATCCCTGTTACCACATTTACTACCTCTCCTAAGTCGAAGACGCTCACCATCGGAAAGAGCTTTACTATCGCAACAAAGGTATATCCCTCCACTGCGTTGGATAAGACTCTTATTTATGAGAGCGCAGACCCGAAGGTAGCCACTGTTGACAAAAACGGAAAGGTAACAGCAATTTCCGGAGGCTGGACAAAGATAAAGATAACAGCAAAGAGCAATCCTGCAAAAACAAGGACTGTTACTGTGTTTGTTCGTCCTGAAAAGGTAGTGCCTACTTCACGTAAATCCACTGTGGACGGTATAATGTTCAAGTGGGATGCGGTACCGAATGCTGACGGATATACCATCTACCGTCGTGACTCGCTTAAGGGTACAAGCAAAGTGATGGCAAATACAGACGCACTTACATTCATTGATGAAACAGCAGAGGCAGGAAAGACATATTATTATTTCATCCGCAGCTATATCACGGTAGGAAACAGCAAGCTGTACTCCAATTCCTCCGCACTTTATAAGATGTACGGAAAATAATATCTGACACGCTCCTGTGGGGCGGCTACCCCTCCGTCCCATCACCGGTTTTTCCATAGAGAGAAAGCAGAGCTTCGGCTCTGCTTTTCTCGTTTCATTCAACATTTCAACCGTGGAATGTTGAATGTTTACGCAGTTTTTATCGATTTCTTAAAAACTTTTCCGTGTTGTGACAATTCAGTATTCAGGATTGTTATATCTGTGAAAGCGCTTTTGAATACAAGCAGGGAGGTGACGGATTGAACAGCGAAGCTCTGACAGGATATATCGAAATGTTTCACAAGTCGGTATATCGGCTTGCATACAGCTATGTGAAAAATCACGCAGACGCTGAGGATATAACTCAGGAGGCGTTTCTCAGGCTGTATCGGTCCGAGGTGATATTTCCCTCGGATAAGGATTGCAGGGCATGGCTTTTCAGGGTCACTGTCAATCTGTCAAAAAATCTGCTGAAATCCTGCTGGTTCACAAGGCGAACAGAGCTTGATGAGAGCATCCCCTGCGAAAGCAGAGAGGACAGCACTCTGCTGGAAAGCGTGATGAAGCTTCCGCCGAAATACCGTGTCACTATCCATCTGTACTACTATGAGGGGTACTCTGTAAAGGAAATAGCGGATATTATGGGCGCAAGCGTTTCGTCCGTCACCACAAGGCTTTCTAGAGGACGTGAACAGCTAAAGGAAATGCTCCAAAAGGAGGGGTTTTAATGAAAGAACGATACAACAAAGTCTTTTCGGAAATTGCTCCGAAGCGGAGCAACGAGGAGCTTTATCAGGCGGTTATGAGAAAGGCGGAAAATAATATGGAGAAAAAGAGAATAAGCAGAAAGGCTGTTATAATCCCGATGGCAGCAGCGCTTGCGCTTACAGTAAGTGCGGTGGGAGTTACAGCGGCGCTCAATTCAGAGCATCTCAGAAGTGTATTTGGCGGCAGCGAGAGCATCGTTGAGAATATCCACAGCCATGTGTTTGAGGACAGCGACGAGCATGTCAAGCTGACTGTGGAGGAGTATCTTTCGGACGGTCAGTGCACTTATCTTACAGTGCATTATCAGGCCCTTGACGAGGAGGGGGAGCAGTGGCTTGCAGAGGAACAGTTCCTTGATGAATACAGTTCGGTCATGTTATCTGTACATCCCGAATTTAAGGCAAGCTTCGAAGTGTTTTATCCGAAAAACTATTCGGTAAATGCTATGGAGCTTAAGGAGTTTGCTACCGATACAGATAAATATTTTAACGTGTTCTTTGAGGCAACTTCACGCTTTTACGGCACAGAGATGGCAGAATTCCGCTATGTGCTTACAGATGGAGGAAGCCGCAGTACAATACTCGATATCAGCGATAATGTAGAGGCAAAGTGGTTTGAGCTTAATGCGGAAAGCTCTCCCAGTGAGTTCTATATCCCTAAGTATCTTGTGCTTTCTGACTTGTCGTTCTCTATCCATGGCGAGAATACGGGTGCATTTGAGGATAACTCTATCCCTGGTGTTATGTGGAGCTTCCAGTCATTTATGACCAATGAAGAAGCTAATGCAGATGCAGTAAATAATTTCAGCTTTGTATTTGCTGACGGAAGTGAATACCGACCAGATGGATATTCATACCTGTGTTCATCTACCGCAAGCGAGGAAAACAGATATACTGATATCGACATCGCAAGTGGTTGCTTTGTTCAGCGTGATTATAACAATGGTTTTGCGATGGACTTTGAGGCGGTTGACGTTGATAACATCGTTGGTCTTAAATTCGGCGATGTTTACTACGAGCTTTCCGCAGAATAACTAAACAGAACGAAAGGCGAGGGTTTCCTCGCCTTTTTTTACATTCTCAATGCCTCAACAGGTTTTAGTGTTGCAGCCTTGTATGCGGGATAGGCACCGAATAGCGCTCCCGTCAGCAACGCTGCCCCCGCAGACAGGATAAGCGACATGCAGTTTACCGTAAACGGGACATTCATCACTACACATCCTGCTGCTGTAAGCGCAAGTCCGCTCAGTATTCCCATACCGCCGCCTATCAGGGTGAGCAGTATGCTTTCCGTCAGGAATTCAAGGCAGATATCGGAGTTTTTCGCACCAATAGATTTCTTTATGCCTATCTCACGGGTGCGCTCGCCTACGCTCATCATCATGGTGGTCATCACCGAGATACCCGACACGACAAGAGATATCCCCGCCACCAGTGAAAGCGACGTGGTAACGATAGAGAGTATATCGTCAAGCTGGTCCTTCTGAGAAAGAAGATTATTTATCACATAGCTGTCTGCACCGCCGCTGACATTTCCTGCGGCGGTCCTTACGTTTTCGGTAATGGATTGGTCGTTTCCCTCTATCTTGACCGCCAGGCGGTCGTAGGTGGAGCGTCCGCACAGTGTCTGCATGGTGGTTATCGGGATATACATAAACCCTGGCATGATGTTGGATAATGCTCCCTGAAGTCCCGAAAGCCCTGTGCCTGCTATTCCGACTATCTCAAAATCGTGATATTTTCCACCTAAGAATAACCGTATAGTCTTTCCTGTGATATTGCTCCTGCCGTAGGTGGAAAGAGCAAATGACTCGTCTATAACGCACACCTTTGAGCGTGCTGAGGCATCTGCGGAGTTTATCAGCCGCCCGTGTTTTGCAGTGAGGGAGATAAGCTTGTCAGCGGAGCGGTCTACTCCCCATATATAACAGTCAACACGTCTGCCTATCATGTTTCCCTCTGAAACAGCCGCCATCAGCGGCATTACATCGGTAACTCCGTCCACATGGCTTACAGCCTTTATGCTGTCATCGGTGAGCTTTGCCGAAAGTGAATTTCCCGCCGCTGATACCAGCATGGTATCAACTCCCATCGTGATAAGCGTTGAGTTTACCTGTGCGGTGCCAATCGTGCCTACTGCGGATATCAGCGTTACGGACAATACGCCTATTGCTATTCCCGCCATAGTAAGCAGGGAGCGGACACGGCTCCTCATAATATTTATCAGTGCTCTGCGCATGTTCATTCCTGCTCCATTCTGATGTAGGGGCTGTCTGACAGCTTTTCGGGAGAAACAAATACACTGTCCTCTGCGGTAACTCCCTTAATTATCTCGGTGCCGTCGGAAAACTCCACTCCTGTGAATATCTTTCTGCGGCATGCCTTGCCGTTTTCGTAGATGTATACATACTCGCCGCCCTCGTCCTGACCTATCGCTTCATAGGACAGCACACATATCTCCCGTGGCTCGGTTACGGTGAAAGTGACATCCGCAGAAAGACCTGTTTTGAATCGCTCGTCATAGTTGTTGGGAGTTACTGTTACATCCACCACCGTTTCAAGTACAGAGCCGCTGTATCGGCTGTGTGCTGCGGAGGATATCACGCTTACTGTGCCGTAAAACAGCTCCTCGGGCAGCGCTGTGAGGGTAAATCTGACGGACATGCCCTCATATATCTGAGAGATGTACTGCTCACTTACGGGTGCGGTTATAATGAGGTCATCGGTAGATGCGACAGAGGCGATGCTGCTGCCTGCTTCTACTCCTGCGCCTGTTCCTGCGACAGATAATATCCTCCCCGAGCGGTCAGCAGTGATAGCTTCGGGAATAAGAGCGGCGGCTGTTGAGAGATTTGCTGCGGCTACTGCAAGCTGAGGAAGCTGTCCCAGACTTTCCAGGAATGAAGCAGAGCCTTCACGGTCTACTATGGCGATAGTATCTCCCGCAGTTACATGGTCGCCCTCACTGACGGTAAACCGCTCTATCACCAGCGGAAGTGCGGAGGTCATCTCAGACTGCCCTACAAAGGATAGCGTACCGGGACTTGTGATAGTTTCGCTGTACATAACATTGTGCGGGGATATCACCTCGGCAGCAGGTGCGGCGCTGACAGCAGCCTCGGGCGCAGCGCTGACAGCAGCAGTGAGTACGGCGCAGATACACACCACTGTAATTATCTTTTTCATTCTATATCATTTCCTTTCGGTGTTTTTTCGATAATTATTTTGACATGATGCGGTGTAATTATTCCTTGAAAATGGGAGTATATTTTCTTGTTGGCGATGAATAAATGTCGTTAGTTAAAAAAATCAACGTTAAATTGTGCAATACCCATCAATTCTGTTGAATTATTTTGTAATGCTCGGGTGTTGACAAAGCGGTGGAATGGTTATACAATTAAAATGTAGTTGTATGCTCACAACGGTATATAGAGAAAGGAAACAAATATGAATTGTAGTAAATGTAACTCGGCAATTCCCGATGGTTCAAAATTCTGCCCTGTTTGCGGAGCAAAGGTAGAGCAGGCATCAGGAAAGTTCTGCACAAATTGCGGCTCTGCTCTGGCAGCAGGAATGATGTTCTGTGCAGAATGTGGAACATCCGTTCAGGCAGCGGCATCTGCTCCCACACCTGTGAACGATACTCCCGTAGCAAGCGCAGTGCCTGCTCCTGTAAACGATGCTCCCGCAGCAAGCGCAGTTCCCACACCTGTGAACGAGGCTCCCGCAGCAAGCGCAGTACCTACTCCTGTGAACGATACTCCCGCAGTAAATGCAGTTCCTATGCCCACAAACGACATTGGAACTCCCGCACCTGTTCCTGTGGCAGCTCCCGTAAGCGGAATTGACCTCAACAAGGGCGGTGCGGCTGTGGCTGTGAATGAAGCTCCTGTTTCGAACTCCGTTCCTGCACCTGTGAACGCTGCTCCCGCGACAAGTGCGGTTCCCGCACCTGTGAACGATGCTCCCGCAGTAAGCGCAGTTCCTACTCCTGTAAACGATGCTCCCGTAGCAAGCGCAGTTCCTACTCCTGTAAACGATGCTCCCGCAGTAAGCGCAGTTCCTACTCCTGTAAATGATACTCCCGCAGTAAATGCAGTTCCTATGCCTACAAACGACATTGGCGCTCCTGCGGCAGCTCCTATGACGGCAGGAACAACTGCTCCCGCAGGTGCTGTGGACCTTAACAAGGGCGGAATGACTGCTCCCGCAGCAGATATGGGTATGTCGGCGGCTTCCGCGGTGGTAGCTGCTCCTGTAAAGAAAAAGAAGACAGGCCTGTGGATAGGCGTAGGTGCGGCAGCTGTGGTCGCTATTGCAGGTGCAGTGGTTGGTTTCTGCTTCCGTGGCGTTGCAGCAAACCTTGTTATGGGCAATAACAAGTATGCACGAATGGTCGAGGGAGAGGGCATCAAGTCAGTATCCCAGAATCTTGATTCGGCATCTGAAAACCCCGAGGTAAAGGAAGCTATGTCCATGGCTATGGGCAGTGCTATCACAACGCTGAATACCATGCGTGAGACAAATTCTGATATGGATTACAGCGAAATGACCTCTGCAAACTTCAATTTTGGCTGGGATCAGATGGTCGATATGGACTACTCTGCTATGATGAAGGCTTACGGTATGAATTCCGCTACCGTTACCTTTGATACGGACATCAAGCTTACCGAGGCAGGCAAGGAGGCTCTTGGAATCAGCGGCGACGAGATCGATGAAGTCCTTGACATGATCAACGACTGCAAGCTTGAGGTTTCTGCGACTGCTTCCGAAAAGAGCATGGACGCATACATCGGTATTACAGACGGTACAGGCTTCAAGCTTGATGCAAAGGGTATCGTATGTTCTGATGGCCATGTTGGTATAATGCTCCCCTTTGCAAGCGACAAGTGCCTTGCGTTCAAGTTTGAGGAGAGCGAAAGTGCTTCGGAGCTGGTGGCAACTGCTGAGTTTGAGCTTGACCCCAAGGAGCTTAACCGCTTATATAGCGAGCTTGCCGAGATATACCTCACATATTACGAGAATGGTGAGACAACAGTAACAGGCGGCTCTGAGGTTACAGCGGCAGGCATCACCCAGAAGGGCAGACTTATTACTGTAACTATTCCCGGCGATAAGATAAAGATGATGGTTGGCGATATGATGAAGCATGTCGCTTACGACGAATATATCCTCAGCAAGACAGATGAGTTTGCAAAGGCTATCGGAGAGGAATTCAATGCTGATGAATTCAAAGCTCAGGCTGATACCGCAGTAGAGGATATGGAGGATGCTCCTTTCAGCATCACTGTTGATACTCTGGTAGATTTCAACGGAAATATTCTTGCAAAGAGCTATGCAATAACCAATTCTGACGGATTTGACACAGAGAATGACTCCGACGAGGACGATACTGCTGACATGATGCAGAGCCTTGAAAAGGATGTAAAGACAGTAAAGCTGATAATGCTCTCCAAGGATAATCAGTCTGCTGTTTCTGTATTCACTGACAGCAAGGAACTTATGTTTGCAAGACTTACCGCAAAGAATGAAACGGATGGTACTGTCAGAGTTGAGGTACTTGACGACAGCATGACTGTTGGTATCAATTTTGATTACGAGGGCGTAAAGACTGTAAAGTACCTTGAAAATGATATCGTAGTTGGTAAGTACAGCCTGTATATGGCAGGTACAGAGGCAAGCGAAGCATCCGGCAGCATGTTCAGGATGACATTTGAAAATTCTGTTGATGGTAATACATCTATTGCAAAGATGGATGCTGAGATATCCTCTTACGGCAGCATTGGCTTTGAGGTAAGCGTGACACCCGAGAGTAAGGATGCTCCCTCTATCCCCGCAGGTGCGTTTATAATGAATTTCTCTGCTGACGGAGAGCTTTCTGATGAAGCAGACGACAAGGCAGGCGCAGAATATGTTCTGGAAATGCTGAAGGAAGCAAAGACCGTTTGTGAAGAAAACGCAAGCAGCCCGCTGGTGGAAATGGTTGCTCCCCTTGTAGAGAGCGGAATTGAATATTTTGAGCAGCTGCTTACTCCTATGGCAACCATGGAGGAAGTAGATCAGCTGTATAATGATGTTCAGACACTTGGCGATGATATTCTTGAATTCTATAACGATCACTATTCGATCATTGATGTGGAGGATGAGCTGTTTGATACAGTAAATCAGCTTTATGTCAATGTGGGAAGTCTTGGTGATGAGATAGATGCATTCACTGAGATGGAGCAGACACTGTTTGAGGAGTATCAGGGTACTCTTGATATCTATGGAAAGCAGTTCAATGAGTTCGTTGAGAAGATCGAGCAGCTTGAGGAAGAACGTGCTAACAGCTCCGCAGATATTACAGGTGTTTATGATCTGGCTGTTGTAGTTATTGCAGATCAGGAGATAGATGCAACTGCTCTTTATACATCCTATTATCTACAGCTTTCTGACGATGGAAACTATCTCATGGAATGTGAGGGAGAGATCGCCGAGGGTATGTGGGCAGTACAGGATGATACTGTTATTCTCAGCAATTCAGCAGGCAGCATGTACCTTTCTGTAAGAGATGGAGATATCGTATACGGTGAGGAAGGCATGGAGATGATCTTCAGAAAAAGATGATAGCTTCCCGATAGCATATCAGTAAAATATCATACCGCCTTTGGCAGATGCTGAAGGCGGTATTTCTTTTGAATTTTTTGTAAGATGTGTGGAAATTCTATTGATTTTCGCAGAAATGTTTGTTATAATTAAGGTGTATTGAAAACGTTTTCGTAAAAACGTAGGAAAGGATGAATTTTATTATGTTACCAAAGATCGGTATAAGACCCGTCATCGACGGCCGTCAGTTCAGTATCCGTGAGGGACTTGAGGAGCAGACCATGAACATGGCAAAGGCTGCTGCTGAGCTTATCTCCTCCAAGGTGCGCCATGCAAACGGGGAGCCTGTTCAGTGCGTTATCGCTGATTCAACCATCGGCGGCATCGCAGAGAGCGCTGCATGTGCTGATAAGTTCGCAACAGAGAACGTTGTGGCTACCCTGACAGTTACTCCCTGCTGGTGTTATGTTACAACAGTTATCGACGAAAATCCCAATACCATCAAGGCTATCTGGGGCTTTAACGGTACAGAGCGTCCCGGTGCAGTGTTCCTTGCTGCGGCTAACTCTGCGTATGCACAGATAGGCATGCCCTGTTTCTCTATCTACGGTCATGATGTAAAGGATGCAGACGACAAGACTATACCCGCTGATGTGGAGGAAAAGCTGCTGCGCTTTGCTCGCTGCGCTATCGCAGTGGGTGACATGAAGAACAAGAGCTATGTAAATATCGGTGCGGTATCTATGGGTATCGCAGGCTCCTACTGCAACGAGGAGTTCTTCCGCAGCTATCTTGGCATCCATCCCGAGTGGTGCGATATGTCGGAGATAATCCGCCGTGAAAAGCTGGGTATCTACGATGAGGAGGAGTACAAGAAGGCTCTTGCATGGATAAAGGAGAAGTGCCCCGAGGGTATCGATATCAACCCCACTCCCGGAATGACATATATGCGCCCTGTTCTCTCTGCTAAGGAGAAGGAGGAGAACTGGGAGTTCATCGCTAAGATGACCTGCATAATCAGGGATATCCTGCACGGTAATCCCAAGCTTGCTGAAAAGGGCTGGCTTGAGGAGGCTAAGGGCAGAAACGCTATCTGCGGCGGCTTCCAGGGACAGAGAAACTGGACAGACTTTATGCCCAATGCTGACTTCACAGAGGCTATCCTTAACTCCACATTCGACTGGAACGGCGCAAGAGAGCCTATTCCTTTCGCAACAGAGAACGATGGACTTAACGGTGTTACACTTCTGTTCCTGCACCTGCTTACAGGTAAGGCTGCTGTGTTCGCTGATGTCCGTACATACTGGTCACCTGACGCTGTTGAGCGTGTAACAGGCTGGAAGCCCGAGGGCAAGGCTGCAAACGGCTTTATCCACCTTATCAACAGTGGTGCGGCTGCACTTGACGGCACAGGCGCAGTAAAGGACGAGAACGGCGAAAGCATCATGAAGTCCTGGTGGGATATGACAGACAAGGATATCGACGCTTGTCTTTCTGCTACCACATGGCCTTGTGCAAATCTCGGATATTTCAGAGGCGGCGGATTCTCCTCCAGCTTCTCCACACAGGGAATCATGCCCTGCACTTTTGCAAGAGTAAATCTTGTAAAGGGTCTTGGTCCCACTATCCAGATAATCGAGGGCTATACTGTGGAGCTTCCCGCAGATGTAAACAAGACACTGCTTGACAGAACAGACCCCACATGGCCCAGCACATGGTTTGCTCCTATCTGCACAGAGGGCGCAACAGGTGATGTTTACAGCGTAATGGCAAACTGGGGCGCAAACCACGGCGCATTCGTATACGGTCATATCGGTGAGGATCTTGTTACTCTTGCAAGTATGCTGAGAATTCCCGTATCCCTGCACAACCTGTCTGATGATCGTCTGTTCAGACCTCATGCATGGAGCTGCTTCGGTACAAAGGACCTCGAGAGCGCAGATTACAGAGCTTGCGCAACCTACGGAAGTCTGTATTGATAAGATAGCAGTTGCATAAATAACACACACTGTTATACCCGCAGGGCAATCGCTCTGCGGGTATTTTGTTACCGTATTGTAATCAAGCTGTAACCGCATCGTAATTGCATTTTCAGGGATAGATATGATATTATTAAGATATGATAAAATTCTCTGAGAGGTGCGGAATGAAAAATGCGGCTTGTCTGATACTTATATTTGTTTTGTTGATAACCTTATCGTTTTCTGCGGCGGCAGAAAGGACGTATGCGCCCGCTGTGTGGAGCGGAAATTCAGATATCTCCTGGTATGAGGAGAGCAGGGAGGAGTTCACTCTTGCTTCTGCGGAGCAGCTTGCGGGGCTTGCTCAGCTAGTAAATTCGGGAACATCCTTCGAGGGAAAGATAGTAAACCTCGGTTGTGATATAAAGTTAAACAGCGGCAATTTCGACAAAAACGGTGTGTATGACGGAGAGCGGTCAGAGATAAAAGACTGGACTCCCATCGGCAGAAAAAACAGCTATTTTAAGGGAACTTTTGACGGAAACGGTCACACGGTGTCGGGAATACATATCTTTACTATGGATGAATATACGGGGTTTTTCGGGTACAGCACAGGAGAGATACGCAACGTATCTGTGGTGAGTGGCTCGGTACGTGGCGGTGACCGTACTGCGGCGGTGTGTGGCTATAACCGCAACGGAATAGTAGAGGGCTGTTACAGCGACTGCTTTGTGTATTCCTCGTGGTGGGGCGGCGGTATAACGGGAGTTACTTCAGGCATGGGCAGGGTATCACGCTGTGCGAATAACGGTTCTATCCGTGCGAA
>JAFSHE010000379.1 GCA_017440445.1 Oscillospiraceae bacterium
ACAACACCTGCCTGTCCCATAAAAAGTCCGACGGAAAATAAAAAGCGGACAAAGGGGAGGGGTTGGGGAAAAGGAGTTGCAGAGGGAAAACCGTCGGGGAGGGGAAATGTCCGCTTTTTGTTTTTTAGTTTTTCTTTTTCCCCTCCCCGAGGGTTGTCCCTTTGCTCCTATCACAAAAAAAGTCCGAACATGATAAACCACTATTATCACTGAAATACCATCGTCACGGGATGTATTTCAAGCTACGAAAAAACCTTATCACAAAACAAAAAGACAGCGGTTTATAAATCCGCTGTCTTTTCTATGTCACTCCGAAAGAAACTCCTTCGGGATATTGTTATCGATAAGATACTGTATGTACTCCATCGTAAGACCGCCCTCGCAGCCGTGCTGAGCTGCAAGCTCTGCGGTGTAGTCCTTGTAGGGATAGATGCGCACATTCTTCGAGCCTGCGTCATAGTGGTTTACCAGCGGCACTGCGTTGGCGTCTGAAAGCTCTATCTCGCCTGTCATCAGGTTTTTCGTGACGGTTATGCGGCCCAGCATCTCCACCATGGAGCGCTGTACATACTGCGAGGATATCAGGTTTCCGAGGCAGTAGAATACAAAGGACTGTCCGCCGTCTGCTCTTTCGAGATACTCCATCGACTGGATGGTGTGCGGCTGAGTGCCGACAATGATATC
The DNA here is from genome assembly GCA_017440445.1 of Oscillospiraceae bacterium. Next base: position 685 of record JAFSHE010000379.1, read on the forward strand.
CGCACCCCAGTCTGCAAACTTCTGCGCCAGTGTGTACTGCTGCTCGGTTATGGTGTTGGATATCTCAACGCCGAAATGCACGCTTACGATAACGCAGTCGTACTTTCTTGCGGCGGCCTTTATCTGCTTTTCTATCGTTTCAAGCTCCGAGAGATACACAAGCTCGCACTCCGAGTTTTTGGGAAGATACAAGCCGTTTGTATGCTCCATATACCCGAGGAATGCAAAGCTGATGTCATTCACCGTCATGTGACGGATATTGTTCATATCCTTGCGGTTTTCGTATGCGCCGTATACGGGGATATCGGGGTGATTGGTGCGCCAGTATTCCAGCGTTGCCAGAAGTCCCGCCTCGCCCTGGTCAAGGCAGTGGTTGTTGGAGATGGAGATAGCGTCAAAGCCAAGCTCTATCATCTCATCACCGAGAGCCTCGGGCGTGCAGAAGCAGGGATAGTTGGAGGGCGGGAATGCGTCGGTAACTATCGTTTCCTGATTGAGTATAGCGAGGTCAGCCTCCTCTATGTAGGGCGCAACGTACTGATAGGGATAGCTGAAATCATATCCGTTGCCGCCTGCCCTTGCCGCTGCCTGATTGTAGATATTTGAATGGATGAGGTTATCTCCCGCACAGAGGATATCCACCGAGGTGAATTCGGGCACAGGCTCTTTTTCAGGCTCGGGTGCTGTGGTGGTAGTAGTAGCGGGAGTAGTGGTCGCCGCTGTGGCAGTCGTGGCGGAGGTCGCAGAGGATGTCACCTCCGAAGATGCGGAGGTGCTTTGCTGTACCTGCACATTCGGCACGGAAACAGGCACATTATCGGGAGCGGCACAGCCGCAAAGCGTCATCGTTGCGACGAGCATCGCAAAAAATCTTTTGTTCATTCTATGTTGTCCTCAATGGTCATTGGATAAGGAATGTCGGGATATATCTCAATGCATACAGCCGTTATTGTGATACATCCCGCGCAGCGGGATACCACAATTCCTCATTCCTCATTCCTGATTCCTGATCAATACAAAAAAACCTGCCCGACAGAAAAGCTCTCGGACAGGTCTATTGTATCATATTTTGTCGGTCTGTGTCAAGACAGGCGCTCCAGGGTGAATACCGATATCTC
>JAFSHE010000380.1 GCA_017440445.1 Oscillospiraceae bacterium
CACCCGTAGGGCGGGGGCTTGCCCCCGCCGCCTATGGTACGGATACAGTCCATTTTCCGTATATCCGTAAAACGAAACTCAACAAAACTCCTTATGTGACACGGGCGACCACAGGTCGCCCCTACACTGCCCGCAGAAAAGTTCATGCACAGCCCCCATACAAACACAAAACGGCTTTGTAAACCAAAGCCGTCTTTTTTTATTTCCCATGATATTCGCAGAGTATCACCGCACCGCTGTGGACGATTATCTCGCCCTCGGGGTCTGCCACCTCGTTGCTTACACCGAGGGGAAACGCATTGTCAAGGCGGTATCTCACCAGCGGATACTTCATGCCGAACTCCGAAACGGTGGAGGTCTCATAGTACGCAAACAGCGACACAAAGCCCTCAGACCTCGGGATGCGCACGCTGTCGCCCTGATGCAGCAGCGATATCTTCTCATCCCCGCCGTACAGCACAGCCCTCACCCCACGCTTGTACAGATGCTCCAGCATCTGGATGTTTGCAAAGGTGTGGTCAAATCTCCCGCCAAGCGCGCAGAAAAACCGTATCTCCGTACAGCCACGCTCTATCGCGGTATTCGCCGCAAGCATAGCGTCGGTGTCGTCCTTTATCGGTGAAACACGGATGCACTCTATTCCCTCGGGGACTGCCGCAGTGCTGCTGTCGAAATCCCCCACAACGATATCGGGAACTATCCCCGCCGCCGTGGCATGCTCAAGCCCCTTGTCTGCGCATATTATCAGACCCTCCGCAAGGGAGCGGTCTATCCTGCCATCGGGCGCTCCGCAGATAACGGAGCATATCTTATTCCCACTCATTACGCTTGCTCGCTTCCTCGTACATTCTGAGATAGCTGTCATAGCGGGAGGAGGCTATCCTCCCATCCTCTGCCGCTTTCCTTACAGCACAGCCCTTCTCCTTGATATGGGCGCAGTCTGCGAACATACATTCCTCTGCGAATTCTCCGAACTCACGGAATGCATTGTCCAGCTCGCCCTTTGGTATCCTGCAGTAACGCTCCGTTTCCACCGTGGAGAAGCCCGGGGTATCCGCAACGTAGCCGCCCGCAAGCCTGTACATCTCCACCTGACGTGTGGTGTGACGGCCTCTGCCGAGCTTTTTGCTGATGTGCGCCGTTTCAAGCTGAAGCTCGGGGAAAAGCACGTTCATAAGGCTTGATTTGCCCACGCCCGAGTTTCCCACGAATGCGGTCACCCTGCCGTTTATGAACTCCATAACACGCTCTGCGCCCTCGCCTGTCATGTTGTTTACAAGGCAGACGGTTATGCCGATATTACGGTACACATCGATGATATCGCCTGCGTCCTTAAGGTCGGTCTTTGTGAACACTATAAGCGGCTCTATGCCCTTGCTGTCTGCGATAGCCACCAGCTTGTCCAGAACGAACCTGTTCGGGAGCGGCTCTATGCATGAGTTCACGAACACGATGCCGTCAAGGTTTGCAAGCGGCGGACGGATAAGGTAGTTCTTACGCTCGTATATCTCCGCAATAACTGGGTCGGTGTTGTCCTCCACCGAAACACGCACGTTATCGCCTGCGCAGGGGCTTATCCCGTCAAGACGGAAGATGCCTCTCGCACTGCACTTTACAGTTTCACCTGCATATATGCCGCTGAGGGCATCCACATAGTAGATACCCCCAACAGCCTTTATTATCTTGCCATCAAATTCAGCAGAAATAAATATCTCCCCCTATATTACTCAACGGGAATTCCGTTATCGGTCGGCTCGGACTCCTCGGGTTCCTCAGGCTCCTCGGGTTCGGAGGGTTCTGAAGGCTCCTCAGGTTCGGAGGGTTCCTCGGGTTCGGAAGGCTCTGTCGGCTCGGAGGGTTCCTCACCCTGTGAGCCGCTGTCCTCGGGGTCTGCGGAAAGCAGGTCTGTAAAGATGGTGTTGTTCTTCTCCATCTCACCGAAGCTTGCCTTGCCTGTTTCCTCATCGAAGATTATCTGCATAACGTACCAGTAGTCGCTTGCGCCAGTCTTGACGTATGTCACCTTTACAGCAAGCTCCTTGGTATCGCCGGGCTTGCCCTCAAGAGTATAGGTGAACTCCTTGTTGGAAGCAAGACCTACATCACGTATCTCCTCGCCGCGCTCTGTGTCAAGCAGACCGTCAACGAAGTACTGGAACTGGAACTCGCCCTCTGCGCTCTTGGGAACAGTGAGCTTGATGGGAACTTCCTTAATGGGTATCTCGCCCGAGCTTACCTCCAGCACGATATCGGTGTTTCTGTCCACCCACTCGCCCGGCTCTATGCTCTGGCTCAGTACCTTGCCCTTTTCCTCCTCGCTGTCCACCCACTGTATCTCGGGGTTGAGGAAGTACTCCTCACAGCGCTTGAGTGCGTCCTCGTAGGGCATGTTGGTGAGCTTGGGAACGCTCATCTGTGTTTCCTCAGGGCCAAGGCTGACGATAAGCGTTACCTTGGAGCCTACGGGCCACATGGTGTGTGCGGGCGGCTCGGTCCTGATGATGTTGTTCATGGGGATATCGTCGCTCTCCTCGAAGTATCTTGTTACCTCGAAGCCGTCCTTCTTGAGCTGGCGCTCAGCCGCCTCAAGAGTTCTGTTGGTGAGGTCCTGTATCTCGACCTCTCTGATACCCTTACTTACCTTTACGGTAACGGTAGTGCCTACCTTTACCTTTCTGCCCTCGGGGAATTCCTGCTCGAATATCTCATCCTTGGTGTACTCGGACCACTCCTGCTGTGCAACGAGGGTCAGGTAGGAGGAATACTTTGCGTCTGCCTCCTCCCATGTCATACCGATAAGCTGGGGCATGAGTATCTCATCGCCCACGGTAACGCTGAGGGTAGGAGTGCTGCCCGCATCGCTGCTGCCTGCGGAGCTTGCAGAGCTGTTATCACCGAAGTATCTGTTTATCAGCACGAGAACTAAGAACACAGCCGCAATAATGAACGCTGTACCAACTGCAAACAGAATTGGTATCAGCGGGGAGCGGCGCTCCTCGTACTCGTCCTCGTCGTCATCGTAATAATCGTCGTCATCGTAGTCGTCCTCGGGCTGGGGAGCGGCAGGCTCCTTGCGGCGGCGTGCCTTGTCAGCCTCTCCGACGGGGATGGGACGGTCAAAGTACTTTGTAGTACCGTCTGTGGAGTTGTACTTGTACTCGAAGATAAGACCGGGGTCCTTCTTCAGCTCCTCCATATCCTTTATCATCTCGCCTGCGGTCTGGTAGCGCTGATTAGGCTCCTTCTGCATAGCACGGAGGATAATCTGCTCCAGTCCCTCGGGGATGGTGCTGTTTATCTCGGTAGGCTTCTTGGGAGTACTCTGCATGTGCATAAGTGCGATGGAAACGGGAGTATCGCCGTCAAAGGGCTTTTTGCCTGTTACCATCTCGTACAGTGCAACGCCTACGGAATAGATATCGCTGCGCTCGTCCGTGATATCTCCCCTTGCCTGCTCGGGGCTGATGTAGTGAACAGAGCCGATGGTCTTTTCAGACATGGTCTTGTTGTTCTCACGGTTGAAGCGTGCGATGCCGAAGTCCATGACCTTGATAGTACCGTCACGCAGCAGCATAACATTCTGTGACTTTACGTCACGGTGAACGATGCCCCTGTCGTGCGCATGCTGCAGCGCCTTTAATATCTGCACTGTGAAATGCACTGCGTCACGCCACTTGAGTACGCCCTGCTGCTCGATATAGTCGGTGAGGGTGATACCGTCAACAAACTCCATAACGATGAACTGCACCTTCTCAGTGAAGCCAACATCGTATATCTTTACGATGTTGGGGTGAGAAAGCAGAGCTATCGCCTTGGACTCGTTACGGAAGCGGCGCAGGAATTCATCGCTGCCCGCAAACTCGGTCTTGAGTATCTTCACCGCAACTATGCGGTCCTCCTCAATATCCTTTGCACGGTAGATATCAGCCATTCCGCCGACGCCGATAAGCTCCAGCAGCTCGTATCTTCCGTCAAGCTTCTTTCCAATATTGCTGTCCATGTATATTCCGCCATTTCTCCATACATTATTTAAAGTCCTGACGCACGCCGTATGGAAGCGCCCGCAGACATTATCAGCTTAAATATATAATTCAGCGAGGATGCGATACATCCCCACAAAACATACTAGCACGAAAAGTCAGCTTTGTCAATAAAATAGGCAAAACTGTAATTGAATTGTAAAAATTTGCGCCCTGTCGTTACCGAAATGTAACCATTTGAGCCATATCACACATCTATCAGCGCCACCGAAACATTATCGTGACCGCCGTTGTTGTTTGCGTATCTGATAAGTGCGTCCACGCAGTCCTCACGCTTGACCTCAAAGCAGATATCAAGGATATCCATATCGTCGCCATAGGAGGAAAGCCCGTCGGAGCAGAGCATCAGCATATCTCCGTCGTTGAGGTCCAGCTCGAAGTAATCGGGAGTGACGTTGCTCTCCGCACCGATGGCACGGGTTATCTTGTTGCGCTTCGGGTGAGTCTTTGCCTGCTCCTCGGTTATCTCGCCGCGCTCGATAAGCTCACGCACGTGGGAGTGGTCACGTGTCACCTGACGTATGCACTCGTCCTCCTCAGAGGAGAAAAGATGATACGCACGGCTGTCGCCCACGTTTACTATGTACGCACATCCGCCGAAAACGATAGCCGCAACGCAGGTAGTACCCATAACGGAGCGGTCGATATCCTTCTGCGCCGTTTCGTAAACGATGCTGTTTGCCGCCACCACAGCGGTGATAAGCAGGTTTCTTACGGAATTTCTGTTCATCATCTCGGAGAAGCTCTCCTTGATGCGCTTTGAGATTATATCCACCGCCATCTGGCTTGCAAGACCGCCTGCCTTTTCGCCGCCCATTCCGTCGCAGAGGACTGCGGCACAGGCAGTTTCACTGAGCATCTCTGCCCAGACGGTATCCTGATTTTCCTCTCTCTGAAGTCCTATATCCGTCTTACTGTAAACGTTCATTCTGTCACCGCCTTGTGAGAATTTCCGTCATCCCTGCGAAGCTGACCGCACGCCGCACTGATATCTGCGCCGAGGGTGCGGCGCACCGTAGCGTTGATACCTGCGTCCGTAAGGCGCTTCTGAAAGCGCTCCACGTAGCGGCTCTTTCTGAAGTCACGCTCACGTATCTCGTTGATGGGGATGAGGTTTACGTGGCACAGCATGCCGTCAAGCAGCTTTATCAGCTCCCTTGCGGATTCCTCTGTGTCATTCACGCCCTCGATGAGGGAGTATTCAAAGCTTATCCTCCTGCCCGTCTTTTTGAAGTAGTCACGGCAGGCGGTCATAAGCTGCTGTAAGTTGTATTTTTTGTTTATCGGCATTATGGAGCTGCGCTTTTCGTCCGTCGCCGCATGCAGCGAGATGGACAGCGTAAGCCCTGTTTTAAGCTCCGCAAGCTCGTATATCTTATCCACGATACCGCAGGTGGAAAGGGAGATATGCCTGAGGCTCATGCCCTCGCCGTCGGAATTCAGCACCGACAGGAAACGCATCACATTGTCGAAGTTGTCAAGCGGCTCACCAATGCCCATCAGCACAATACTGTCAACGTGACGACCGCTGTCACGCTCCGTTTCGTATATCTGCAGCAGCATCTCGGAGGGCAGCAGGTGCCTTACGAAGCCCGCAATCGTAGACGCACAGAAGCGACAGCCCATCCTGCATCCCACCTGAGTGGAGATACAAAGGCTGTTTCCGTGCTTGTATTCCATAAGTACGGTCTCCACCGACTCACCGTCGGGCAGACCATATAAGTATTTTACAGTATTATCAATACTTGATACAAGCCTTTTTTTGATAATTAGTGATTTTATACAAAACTTTTTTTCGAGTGTATCTCTCAGTTGTGCAGAAATATTGCTCATCTGAGAAAAATCTGTCACTCTTTTGACGTGCAGCCACTCGTAAATCTGCTTTGCACGGAAAGCCTTCTCACCGAGAGCGGTAAGCTCTGCGGCAAGCTCCTCCCTTGTAAGCGACAGAATATCTATCCTCTGGTCCATTATTTTATTCTCCTGAATGATGCTGTAAAGAAGCCGTCGCCTCCGTTTTCGTCGGGGAAGTAGGTGCGCTTGAAGCTGTTTTCGGCACCGTTATACGGCACGGTCTGCACGATGGGTGAAAACTCGGGGTGTACCTCAGCGAATG
>JAFSHE010000381.1 GCA_017440445.1 Oscillospiraceae bacterium
CGCTGTTGTAGTTGGAAACGCCCACATACAGCGCCTTTCCCTGTCTTACGATGTGGTCAAGAGCGAGAGCTGTTTCCTCTACGGGAGTTTCTCCCGGGTCGGGCACATGATGATAGAAGATATCAACATACTCAAGACCCATGCGCTTTAGGCTCTGATCAAGCGAGGATATCAGATACTTGCGGGAGCCGTTCTTTTCCCCGTAGGGACCTGCCCACATATCATAACCGGCCTTTGTGGAGATACACAGCTCGTCACGGTAAGCTCTCAGGCCACGGTCGAGTATCTTTCCGAAGTTCTCCTCCGCAGAACCATTATAGTGGTTTCCGTAATTATTGGCAAGGTCATAGTGAGTTATTCCGAGGTCGAATGCAGTGTGCACCATATTTTCCATGTTTGCAAAGCTATCGAGATAGCCGAAATTCTGCCACAGTCCGAGAGAAAAAGCAGGCAGCTTTAGTCCGCTTTTTCCGCAGCGGTTATAGACCATCTTTTCATAGCGATGTTCGTTTGGTGTGTACATAGGGATTTCCTCCTTGTTTTTGTTAAAAATAGTATATCATATATTGAGGAGTTTTTCAAGCACAGAAAAGCCGCTCCCTGTAAAAAAGAGCGGCTGATATGTTTTATTCTGCAATAAGTTCGTAGTAAACACCGTCTATCTCGATGCCAATAAGCTCATTAAAACCAAAGGTTACACTGTAATCTGCTGTCCAGCAGTGGTTCGGTTCATCGAAATCGAATATCTCTCCGCTTGCCCAGATCCATTCGTTTCCATGCAAACCACAAGCCTGATTAGCAAGCCTAATTAGTTCTCCGTCAGCCTTGACAAGTGAGATCGGCTTGAACGACACTTCTTTGCTGAAGTCATCATCAGGAACACTTATATACTGCCGATAACCGCCGTCAGGAAGCGCTTCGATCCTCACTAAACCAAAATCATCATTACCATACAATACATACGACAACGCTGATATATCAAGATATGTCGGCGTAAGATATTTGCTTGAACGCTCATCGCCTGTTATTTTATAACGTTTTGTTTCAAGTGTATTTTCCACTGAGAATTCAGCTTTTTTCAGAGTGCCGCACATAGGGTAATTGAATACCATATCCATAGTTTCTGCACCCCAGTCCTCATCATGAACACGGCATTTTGTGTAGAAATATCTGTCGGTATCGGTACGATGCTCGGCAAGCTCGATACCTCCGTACGAACCAGGGTCTTTCTCCTTTCCCTCATCATCAAGATACTTGATATTAACAAGCTCGTTACAGCCGTATGAATTCAAAAGAAAACTAACATCATTATCGAGCCACTCCTTGCCCACCTCGTCAAGCGCTTCATAGTGTACCGCCGCATGAACATGTCTGCCATCGCTTACAAGCTGCTCCATAGTTACCGATACATGCCCGTCGCTGTCCGTAAAGATATCTGTCTGTATTTCTGCGGAAATATTCTCATTATCACCAAACAGCTCTGTCAGGTGAGCATAATTATACGCCGCTCCAACTCCGACCACTCCGACAGCTAGTGTAAGCGTCGCAACGAGCGGCACAGCCAGTGCTTTTTTACTGAATGTATGCTTTTTCATATCTGTTTCTGCCTTTCTGAGCGCCTGTGAAAGGAACTCACCGTCGCTCTTTTCGGAAGTGATCCGATCAAAAATCCTGTTTATCTCATGCTTCATAACCATCCTCCTCTGAGAGCATCTTCCTTAACTGCTTTCTTGCACGGGTGAGCCTTGTCCGCACCGCCGCAGAGGTCATCCTGCGTATGGACGCTATCTCCCTGACTGAATATCCCTCATAATAAAAGAGGTACACTATTGCAGTGCTATCAGGGTCAAGTCTTTCTATACAACCCAGAAGTGACGACTCTCTGTTGTCTTCACAGAATGGTTCAGCGACAGCTTCTTCCCTGTGACGAAACCATGCAGACCGCACCATGTCCTTACACAGATTTATCGTGACCCTTATCAGCCATGCCTTGACATGCTCGTCATCAGAAAAGATTTTTTGAGAGTTGTAAAGCCTTACAAATGCATCCTGAGTTATGTCCTCTGCATCCTCCCTGTTTCTTAGCATACCGAATGCCAGCCTGAATACAGTGGGTCTCAGATATGTTATGTAATGCTCAAACTGCTGAACAGTCATTACCTCACCCCATGCTTTATTTGAAAGTACCTTCACTAATAACACGAAATATAAACATGAAATGTGACGCAGAAACAGAAAATCCCCGCAGGACGTTCTGCGGGGACATGTATTATCACATTTCGGAAAGCTCAGCGAAGCACTGCTTCATAGCGGGATACAGCTTGCAGTACATTTCGTACACCTTATTGTATTCCAGTGTGTTGGACTCGATAGGCTCCTGTACTTTATCTGTCTTGATAACCGCACGGCATGCCTCAGGAACGCTGGAGTAGATTCCCGCTCCGACAGCGGCAAGAAGTGCAACACCAAGCGCAGGACCCTCCTTACTGGAGGCTGTCTTGACAGGGCAAGCGTAAAGATCGGCGAGCATCTGTCTCCACAGAGGAGATGTTCCTCCTCCACCGCATGCCATCATGTCGCTTACATTTATATCCATCTCACGCATTACCTCTACACAGTCACGCAGTGAGTAGGAAACGCCCTCCATAACGGCACGGAGCATATCCTTCTTCTTGTGCATAGCGGAAAGACCGAAGAACACGCCTCTTGCATTAGGGTCAAGGTGAGGAGTTCTCTCGCCGTTGAGGTAAGGCATGTACAGCAGACGGTTTGCACCGATAGGAACGCTGTCTGCCTCCTTATCCATGAGATAGTAGGGATCAACTCCCATGGCAAGAGCTGTTTCCATCTCTGCCCATGCGAAATTATCTCTGAACCACTTGAGAGAATGGCCCGCAGACTGGGTAACACCCATTACATGCCAGCAATTGGGAACAGCACAGCAGAATGTGTGTACTCTGCCCTTTTTATCGATGGCAATATCAGAGGTATGAGCAAATACAACTCCCGAAGTACCGATGGTAGTGAACGCCGTTCCATCCTCTACAACGCCTGTTCCGACAGCGGCAG
>JAFSHE010000382.1 GCA_017440445.1 Oscillospiraceae bacterium
GCGATTATCAGGATAAACAGGATAGTATTCATGTATTCAAGGCCCATCGGCACAAGAAACGCATGATACAGCGGGAATGTCACCGCCGTTGCACCCAGCATTACCACAGTGACAGCACAGCCCATTCCCAGCGAACTGCTTGGCTTTTTTGAAACTCCGAGGAACGGACATATTCCCATGAACTGGGACAGTACAAAGTTGTCCGTAAGTATGCCCGTCAGGAGAATGATCATCATGCTTGTTGCAAGCTCCATATCAGTTCTCCTCCTTTGCTGCTGTTACCTCGGAGCAGCCGCCTGCGCAGCCCTCCTTGTTCGGACATGCCGCACAGCCTGTGGCTGCGGGCGGTGTCCTCTGCGATATCTTATTCACCAGTGCGATAACACAGCCCAGCACGAAAAATCCTCCCGCAGGGAGTATGAATATCGTCATTGGCTGAAGGAAATCGGGAGAAACCTGCCATCCGAACCATGTGCCGCTGCCAAGTATCTCACGGACGGAGCTTACAGCAAGCATGGCAAGCGTAAAGCCTACGCCCATACCAAGACCGTCCAGCGCAGATGCCGCTGCATTGTTCTTGCTTGCAAACATCTCCGCCCTGCCAAGGATGATACAGTTTACCGTAATAAGCGGCAGGTATATACCAAGCGCATCGTAAAGCGGCGGCATAAATGCCTGGAGTATCATTCCCACAAGCGTTACAAAGCCTGCTATTATCACGATATACGAGGGCAGACGTACCTGACTTGGTATTACCTTTTTAAGGAGCGAAATAGCGATATTCGAGCATACCAGTACAAAGGTCGCTGCGGCGCCCATTCCCACAGCATTCATAGCTGTGGTGGTGATGGCGAGAGTGGGACACATTCCGAGCAATGATACCAGCGTCGGGTTTTCCTTGATAAGTCCCTTGGTAAATTCCTTCATGTAGCTCACTGTGCCTCACCTCCGTCCATGCGGTTCTGCATCTCAATTATGCGGTCGTAAGCGTCAAGCGCAATATTTACCGCCTCAGCAACTCCGTTTGAGGAGCGTGTGGCGGATGTGACCGCCTGCACCTCGCCCTCAGCAGAGGGAGCTTTCTTCACAACTACTGCCTTATCCTTAATTCCGACAAACTGTCCTAAAAAGGCAGGTGAATTTGTCTTGGTGCCAAGTCCGGGAGTCTCCTCGCCTGTGGAAACTATCGCAACTCCCGAAACAGCGCCGTCCTTTACTCCCACCATGATGTCAAAGCCGTCCTTGTAGCCCTTTACGACCACCTCAATGGCATATAGACCGCCCTTTCCACGGATGACCTTCTGCACCTTTGTGTCAACGGGAAGTGCGCCTTGCCAGTTTTCAGTGCGATATACATAGTAGTCCTCCTCCGTACCTCCGTAGATGGAAGTAACAGCGGCTGCCTGCTTATCTGTAATGGTATTGGATGTATCTGTATATGTGATGTTATATGTGACGATTATCAGTGCCGATACTATCGCCGAGATAGCCGCCAGCACCAATGCGGGCTTAAAACTGCTCACTTCTTCCCCTCCCTCTTTGCACCGAGCGGTCCCGGGATATGTATTTTATCTATGTAGGGGGTAAGTATATTCATCAGCAGTATGGAATACGAAACACCCTCAGGCAGGTCAGCAAACTGTCTGATAAGGAATGTGAGAACTCCGCAGCCTACGCCGAAAATAAGCTTTCCTGTGGTGGTCAGAGGAGTAGTGGAGTAATCTGTTGCCATAAACAGCGCACCGAGGATAAGTCCACCTGACATTATCTGATACAGGACATGAGTTATATCACCGCTTGCAGCAAAGGACAGCACCGCCACAGTACCGATAAATGCAGCGGGTGCAGCAGGAGAAGTGATACCCATCACCATCAGGTAGACGCCACCAAGAAGCAGCGTAAGCACACATGTCTCACCCACGCAGCCGAGTCTTACACCGAAAAACATATCCACGAGCGAGGGAAGCTCCTCTGCGGGTGCGGTGAGCGGTGTTGCAGAAGCTATCGCATCAAGCTCTCCGCCCTGATATTCAAAGGGCTGTACCCAGTCCGTCATGTGTGCTGTAAAGGAGAGCATAAGCACTATTCTTGCGGTAACAGCAGGGTTAGCAAAGTTCTGTCCTATTCCGCCAAACAGCATCTTAACCACCACAATCGCCACAAAGCAGCCTATTACAGCCATGTACTCGGGCATCTCTGCGGGGAGATTGAATGCAAGCAACATTCCCGTCACCACTGCGGAAAGGTCCGAGATAGTACTCTCTTTCTTTGTAACAAGGCAGAAAAGCCACTCAAACAGCACGCATGCCGCACAGCACACCACCGTAAGAGTAAGCGACCTGAGCCCAAATAAAATTATGGATGCGATAAGCGTAGGGCACAGTGCAATTATCACATGCAGCATTATCTTCTGGGTCGTCCATGCACTTCTGATATGCGGGGACGGCTCAACTATCAGCTTATTCAATCTGTGCACCTCACTTTCCGTTTTTCGACTCGCTGCTGCGCAGGAAGTCCTTTGCAAGCTGATTTTTCTCTGCTATGCTGCGCTTTGCGGGACAGACATAGCTGCACGCTCCGCAGTTCATACAGAGATTTACCTTCAGCTTTTTAAGGGACGCAGCATCTCTTGCGTCGTATGCATGCTCAAGCTCTGTGGGCATAAGATTCATTGGGCAGGCTCTGACGCATCTTCCGCAGCGTATGCACGCCGTCTGCTTCGCATCGGGAAGATCAGCAAACAAAAGCACCGCATTACTTGTTTTAGCAATCGGGGTATCAGGGTCAAATGCACAGTTACCCATCATAGGTCCACCGAGAATGACCCTGTCAGGGTCCTTTCTGACGCTTGCAACAGTCAGAATATCATGCAGGGGTGTCCCCACCGAAACATAGAAATTTGCGGGTGAATTGACTATATTTCCATCCACGGTCACTCTGCGCTTTATAAGCGGCATACCTGTTCTGATATAGCTGTGGATAAATCCCGCTGTGGAAACATTCATCACCATGCAACCAACATCAGCGGGAAGCTGACCCTCTTTCACTGTTCTGTGTGCGAGAGTATGCACAAACACCTTTTCCGCACCCTGCGGATAGCTTGACCTCAGTGTTACCACCTTTATTGCAGGGGATGGAGCAGTCATCTTTCTGAGCTTCTCTATCGCCTCAGGCTTGTCGGCCTCAACGCCTATTATAGCACGAGGTATCTCAAGATTTTTCATGATGAGCTTTATTCCACCAAGCACCGCATCAGTATTCTCCATCAGCTCACGATAATCCGAAGTTATATACGGCTCGCACTCTGCTCCGTTTACAAGCAGAGTATCGATATTTACCTTGTTTCTGTCATAAGCAAGCTTGACATGCGTCGGAAAGCCTGCGCCGCCGAGACCAATAGCTCCGCTTTCACGGATAGCGTTGATAAAATCCTCACGGGAATTTATAACAGGTTGTTTAATTTCCTCTGACAATTGCATTCTGTTATCGCTTTCAATAACAACTGTCTTACACAGTCTGCCATTAAGTACAACAACTTCCTTTATCTCCTTAACAGTGCCGCTGACACTGGCGTGGATAGGTGCAGATACAAAAGATGTGCTATCGCCTATCTTCTGTCCTACCTTAACATAATCGCCTGCCTTTACAAGCGGCTCACACGGCGCACCGATGTGCTGTGCCATACTTATGTATACGACCTTCGGAGGCTGTAATCTGCGTGTTGTCTGCTCCTCCGAGCCGCTATGATGCGGTAATCTGATAGAATGTAGTCCGAACAAGACCTCATCATCCTTCCCCAATTTATTTTCTCAGGTCTCCCCAATATAGACATATTAATTATACAATATTTCCTCACAAAAATCAACAGATTTTCTCAAAATGACGAAAAAGAATAATTTTTTAACAAAGTGTATATACATAAATATAAAACTCAGGAGGAAAATATGAACAAGCCATCAGTTTTTTTAAAAGGACTTTTGATCGGGGCAGGCATGACTATCCCAGGAATAAGCGGAGGTTCTCTTGCGATAATAGCAGGTTTGTATAATGATCTGTTGAATTCCGTTAGTAATATTCTAAAGGACTTCAAAAGAAACAGCGTTTTTCTTATCATCTTCACTCTGGGAGGATGCGCAGGTCTTTTGCTTACCGCATCGCTTATCACCCATATACTTGCATCTCCTGCCGGAGTACCCTTAAGGTTTGCTTTTCTGGGAGCAGCAGCTGGCTGTATTCCTACGATTTTTAGGAAAAGTGGAATGATGCCTATAAACCCCATCAAGCTTCTCACTATTGCGGCTGGTATGGTATGTGCAGCATTGATCTCTCTTATCCCTGATGGAGTATTTACTCTCAGTGATGGGACCCTCAGCTACTTTATGCAGCTAATCGGAGGAATTATTGTTGCAGTAGCCCTGGTGTTACCGGGAATTAGTGCATCACAGATGTTATATATGCTCGGTATGTACAACAATATAATGGTTTCCGTTGCTAATGGAGATTTCATATCACTCATACCATTTTCAATCGGGCTAATAGTGGGAACTTTTCTTTCAGCAAAAGCATTATCCGCATTGTTTGAAAAGTTTAGCGGTACGTTTCTGCTGGTTCTTGGCTTTATGGTTTTCTCGCTTAAAGACCTTATTCCACAATTCAGCACAACTTCAGAGCTTGTGATAGGATGCTTTTGTACCCTGATCGGAGCAGCTTTGACATATTTAATATCAAATAAGGAGAATAAACAAAACAAAATACACGATATTGTGCAGAAAAACAGTTGA
>JAFSHE010000383.1 GCA_017440445.1 Oscillospiraceae bacterium
AAAAATTTGAAATCCAATACAAACGCAGGTGTGGCGGAATCGGCAGACGCGCTAGCTTCGGGCAGCGTCACGACAGTGCATTTATTGCGGAGCAATTCGTAATGAGTCCGCCTCGGGAGATTTCACCCGAGTAAAAATATGAAATCCATTACAAACGCAGGTGTGGCGGAATCGGCAGACGCGCTAGCTTCAGGTGCTAGTGATCGCAAGGTCGTGGGGGTTCAAGTCCCTTCACCTGCACCAGATTTAAATAATCCCACTCATAAGAGTGGGATTATTTAAATTGCAAACGCTCGGCTCGCAGTGCCCTTATGGCACTGCGTTTTTGCTTCGCAAAAACCGCTCAAGCTCGCGGATTGCACTTCGGGCTTGATTTCGCTTAATGCTATTTGCTGCCCAATCATATTGTGAAAATCTTTTTCGCTAAACATAGACAATAATAAAAAAGCACATCGTACGAAGTGCTTCAGCTTGTTGAAAACCCCATCTTTTCCCTACGGTCAAGATGGGGTTTTCAACAAGCTAAGATAAAAATCTACATAAGTTTATGTTCGTTCAATGTTTACTATCGAGTTTGTTGTTTATGTAGAAAATGCGATTAAGTTGACGTTTGACTTTTAAATGGTTATGTGGTATACTAGATGTTATCAGCGCCCAAAAATGCTTTAAAGACATTGCTTGGGAAAAATATAAAAATTTTCTACATTTTCAATATTCTCTTCATTTTACTAATGACAGTGACCGCTATAAATTCCTTTATCCGCAATTAATGGAAATATCAGAGGCAATAGGCAATTTTAACCGAATTTGTACAATATTGAATGACACATATAAAATTAATTATATCCCCTTCGATACATTAAATGACAATGATAAAAGCATAAAAGAACTGATTATAATAATGAATACTGCAAAAAACGCAGTATTAAAAATAAGTACAATGTGTGAAATTAATGGGTCAAGTTTGCTACCAACCAAATCGTTTGAAGCATTCTCAACAAAAGTCAAGAATAGCATTGAAAATGTTGAAATATTCAATAGCGACGGAGTTGATATCAATGCCGGATGCGGACAATTTTATAATGAAAGTATTACTTGACCAAGAACCAAGGAGTGCTCTTTTCACTTGTATACAGTCTCAGTCGTTTTACAACAGCTATCAATGGCGTTATTTCAATTGTTGAATGGAATGCACTATTTTGAAATAATAAATAGGGAACAATTCCACTATCATGACGCTACCCTCAGGTGCTAGTGATCGCAAGGTCGTGGGGGTTCAAGTCCCTTCACCTGCACCATATTTAAAACCCGTCCACTGGACGGGTTTTAAATTGCAAACGCTCCTTTCGCAGTGCCCTTATGGCACTGCGTTTTTGCTTCGCAAAAAACGCTCGCATTCGCGAGTCGCTGCACGATTATAGAGTGAAATCTTTTTCGCTCAGCATAGACAAACAGTAATAATCCGAACACCATTCAAATCAATGGAGTGTTCGGATTATTCTTTTATCTTTGATATTGTTTTTCTAAAGGAACAGCCTGACTTGCTCTTTGTGGCAGGTCAGGCTTGTTTTATATTTCCTTACATTGTATAGCTACTTTATTACCACTCAACATAAGACCTCATCTCATTCTCATATTCTGAAATTGCGTCTAACATTGAATCACAACTATCACAACTATCAAGAAAATTGATAATTGATTTAAAATATTCGTAAACATTCTTAATATCTAAATCAATATTCTCAATTCTATATCCTCATTTCGAGTTTCATCTTTTCTTCTGTGTGAGTGTATTTAAATATCAGTTATATGTATAGGGATATACATTCACAATGGCTGCATTCTTTTTTATTCTCATTCACATTCACTTATCCATTGACAAACCGGCATAGCAGTGATATAATTCTAATATAATTCATCAGACGAGATAAAATGTCGATTTTCCTGGAGGGATTTTTTAAATGGCAGATTTCTTTATAGGGGTCCCAAACAGGCTGGAGCTTTTCGGTCCCCTGCATCTGTGGCTTTCTGCAGTGTTTATTGCACTGTACATAGCCCTGTTTGTATTCCGTGACAAGCTGACTGCTTTCGGTCACTTCAAGGCAGTGCGAATTACTATGGCAAGCGTTCTTCTTGCAAACATGGCGATCCACTACATATCAAAAATAATTCTAGGCGTGTGGACGTTTGACACCGACCTGCCGTTGCATCTCTGCTTTATCACGAACTTTTTCATGATATATATCCTGTACACGGATAACCGCAGAAATCTGTACAGGGTCATCTACTTCTTCACCTTTATCGGTCCGCTTCCCGCCATGATATGGCCTGACCTGCGCTGCTCCTACGACAGCTACATATTCTATCAGTTCATAATCAGCCATCATGTCATGCTGCTGATAAGCCTGTACTGCCTGTGCGTGCTGAAATACGAAACTTCGGTCAAAAGCACCATGCCTGCATTTTTTATCGGCAATCTGGTGATAGGCTCGGTCATGGTGTTCAACATGATATTCAAAACAAACTACATCATGATGAACGAGCTGCCAGAACAGCTTTACGAGATATATCCCTTCCTCACGCTGCTCCCGCCGCTTGCATGGCTGGAGCTTGTAGGAATACTGGCGATATTCGCATCCTGTATTCCTATGCTGATATTCAGGCACCTGGACAAAAAAACAGCAGTCAGCTCACAAAAAACGAGTGATCAGCCTGCTACAATGAAAGCCTAAAAATACTCCGTTGTACAGATATGTACAGCGGAGTATTTCTTTTTATTTCGTATCCATCGGTACGATACCATCGTCTATCATCTCAAGGATATAAGGTACGATCATAGGATCAAACTGTGTACCCATACCGTTTTTGAACTCCTCAACTATCTTCTCCTTTGAGAGAGCCTTGCGGTAGCAGCGGTCGCTTGACATGGCGTCATAAGTATCCGCAACTCCGATTATCCTCGCAACAAGCGGTATCTGCTCGCCGCGCTTCCGCTCGCAATAGCCCTTTCCGTCATAACGTTCGTGGTGATATTTTGCACCGTCGGTAATGCCCTTGAGCGCAGTAAAGTCCTTGAGTATCTCTGCGCCTATCACAGGATGCGTCTGTATAACAGCACGCTCCTCCTCGGTAAGGAAACCGGGCTTATTAAGGATGTGGTCGGGAATACCTATCTTTCCTATATCGTGAAGCAGTGCCACGTAATAGATACGCTCCTGCTCCTGCTCGCTCATCTTCATCCTGCGGGCGATCTCTCTTGAGTACTCTGCAACACGTATTGAGTGACCGTTTGTGTACTTGTCCTTTGCATCTATGGTCTTTGCGAATGTACGCAGCGACTGGTTGACGATATCACGATACTCGTCACGGTGACGCTTTATACTGTCCATCTTGGCTTTCGATATAAGGAGCGCTGCAAGGAAGGTAATACCTACGACCAGAACTACAAGTATCACCCAGAACAACGGATGCTCAGACAGCTTAAGTCCTTTGGCGATGGGCAGCGATACCGTGCTGCTGTTTTCGGGATGATCGGGGTCGAATATCCGCACCCTGAATATATAGTTTCCGCCTGACAGATTAGTGTAGCTGACACTGAGAGAGGATGAATCTGTAAGCGTTGTTTCCTTGCTTTCATAGCCCTCAAGATAATAGGCAATGCTCATACGGGTCGTGCCTGTGAATGACAAAGTCGCAAAATCTATCGTAACACGTCCCGCATTTTCAGGAATATTCAGCGTCTGAGGATGCTCGTATATCTCACCGTCCACCGTTACACTGTTTATTATTCCACGGGGGAGCACATTGTCAACTCCCCTGAAGCCAAAGGTGCTGATACCCTGTCTGGTCGCAATATACAGCGTTCCGTCATCATCAATGTAGTTCCATGTATTAGCGTTAAGGGAGCCTGTCAGACCATGTCCGAAGCTGTAAAGCTGTGAGTCAGTCTTTTTTCCTGAAAGCAGCTGTTCCTTATCCACCGCAAGTATGCCGCTGTTCTGCATAAGCCACAGCTTGCCATCCCTGTCGTAGAAATCAAAGAAGCTGCCTGCGCCGCGCTCAAAATTGTCCAGCTTGCGGAAGCTTCCGCTTTCCCAGTAATAGAGACTGCTTCCTGCGCTGATAAAGATCCCTCCGCCATCGGAGTTGTTTATCATCCTGAGTACGACGCCCTCGTTAAGTCCCTCGGAAAATCCGTGATTTGTAATATTTCCGTCCTTTATCGCATATATGCCGTTTCCGTCGCTGCCTGCATATAGCGTGCCGTCTTTCCCCTCAAGCAGGCTCAGGATAATGGGAGTGCTCATTCCGTCAGAGGCATCGTATACCTCTGCTATCTTCATGCCGTCAAACACTGCAAGTCCATGCTGAGTGCCTGCGGCTATCCTGCCGTCAGAAAGCTCATACAGCACTCGTCCACGGTTGCTGATAAAGCCCTCCGCCTCACCGAAGGTGAGTATCTCACCACTTACAGGGTCGTAACGGAGTACAGCATAATCCGCATATACAGCAAACCAGACTAAGCCGCTGCTGTCTGTCAGGATATCTCTGACCCGTATGCCTGAGAGCTTTTCGGTAAGCTCGTTTGTGACAAAGCTCCAGTCCTCATCATACATAAGGAGTCCCGTATCAAGGCCTATGTAATAGCTTTCTCCCTGCTTTGATATGGCGTTTATGGAAGTGTTGCCCAGTCCAGCTGCGTCATTCGGGGTATCAAAACAGCCCACGCTGTATTTCACCACACCGCAGCTTGAGGAAGCAAGCCAGTAATTGCCCTCATAATCCCTTACGGAGCAGTTGCCTGAAACAGCCTGCTGCGCCTCGCCGAATTCCATGAAACCGCCCTCTGCGAAAATAACGCCGTAGCCGTTAAGTCCGCTTACCAGTATATCTCCGTTATCCTCCACAAGGATATGATTATGTGTGGAAACACTGCCTGTATCATATCTTGTTATTTCAAAGCTTTCAGCAGCTATACCGTCAGTGGGAAAGGATATCTTCGCAATACCCGTTTCCAGCGTGCCGACATAGATATTTCCCTCGCTGTCGTTTTCAACAGCATAGATGTCAGTGGCAAGCCCCAGCTCGTCATGATTAAGCTCAGACAGTATCTCGCCCTCAGCGCTTACGATAAGGCATCTTCCCGAGGACATAGCAGCCCACAAACGTCCGCAGGAATCCACCGCTGCACTGTAAACAGTTTCATCAGCGATTCCCTCTGTTGTAAAAGGATGCACTGCTCCGTCAGCTATCCTGCCTATTCCCGAGTTTGAGGAAACATATATCGTGCCGTCCTCTGCCTGCACGAAATCTCTTATACAAAGAAATGAGTGTTCATCAGTACAGTTGATGTCTTTAAATACATCATTTTCAAAAAGAAAAACTCCCGCATCGTTTGTGCCTATCCACAGCCTGCCAAGACTATCTTCAAAAAGAGAGCGTATCGAGGATGATGGTATCAGCCCTTCAAGGCTGTAATTGCGGAAATTACTTCCGTCATATCTGATAAGTCCGCTGTAGCTGCCTATCCAGATATATCCGTCAGAGGTCTGTGTGACCACATTCGCCTCACTGGTGGGAAGTCCATTCTGCTCGTTGTACACGGTATGCACATAACGAGCCCCGTCATACGCTGCAAAAGCTGTGCATGACAGGCAGCATATAACAGCTGCCACTATCACAGGAATCATGAGTTTTCTGATATATCTTAAGATCATAATATCACTTCCATTAATGAATTTCCAAATTTATGTTTAAAAAATTATACCATATTTTCCCCTTGTTTTCAAGCATAAGACCTATTGCAAATTCCAATTCTCTTTTTTTTGTAAATTTTCACTAATCTGCATCTTGAATTTAAGGTACAGAAATAGTATAATATATCAGAAAACAATAGCAACACAACATGTGATACGCATGCAAAGGAAAATATAAATGAACACAACAGCAAGAAATATCTCAGTATGCCTTGCGGTGCTGATATCACTGTCATCCTGCGGCTGCGCTGCAGACCAGACAGAAAACAGCTATGCAGGCTCGGTATACGCCATGGATACGGTGATGACGATACGGATAAACGGCAGCGCAGCCGAATCGCATTTCCACGCAGCGGAAAGCACCCTCCACCGCCTTGAAGATATGTGGTCGGTAACGGACGAAAGCAGCGAGCTGTATAAGCTCAACTCGCTCGGCAGCGCTACGGTCAGTGCGGAAACTGTTGAGCTTATCTCCTTTGCGCTTGAAACCGGCGAAAGCACGAACGGCGCACTGGATATCACACTGTATCCCGTAGTCAGGGAATGGGGTTTTACAACAGGCGAATATGCCATCCCTGATACAGCACGCCTGAGGGAGCTTCTCCATTCCCGAGGCACTCCCGAAATAAACGGAAATTCTATCACCCTGCCGCAGGGTACACAGCTTGACCTGGGTGCGGTAGCAAAGGGCTGTGCGGGAGATATCCTGTGCGGAGAGCTTAAAGCTGCGGGAGTTACCTCTGCCCTGCTTGACCTCGGCGGAAACATCCATGCGATAGGCGGCAGAGAGGATGGCTCAGACTGGCGGCTGGGACTTCAGCACCCTCGTGGAAACGGTAGTATCGCAGTGATAGAGCTTAACGACAAGGCAGCTGTCACCTCGGGCGATTACGAGCGCTATTTCACTGACGAAAACGGCAGACGATACTGTCATATCATCGACCCGAAAACGGGCTTCCCCGCCGACAACGGACTATGCTCCGTAACGGTCATAGGTGAGCATGGAAAACTGTGCGATGCGCTTTCCACTGCGCTATTCGTGATGGGCGCACAGCAGGCGGAGGAATACTGGAAAAAAAACAACGATTTCGGGATGATACTTATCACCACGGAGGGAGATATGCTGATAACAGAGGATATCTCACAGGAGGTCTCCCCGACCGAAAGCTTCACAGGGCAGCTTACCATCCTCACAAAATAACAAAAAAGCGAGAAGTTTTCTTCTCGCTTTTGTTTTTATTCTGATACTTCTGAGGATTCAGGCTCACGATACGAGTTGTCATACTCTGACGTGTCATAAAATCTGTCGGTATCTGTGGGCATGTCCTTTTTCTTGAGTCTTGCCGCTACAAAATCCGCAGCCAGCATATACAGCACCGCAAACACAGGAACACCAAGCAGCATACCCGGAATACCAAACAATCCGCCGCTTACGATGATAGCGATAAGCACCCATATAGCGGGAAGTCCGACTGTTTCACCGAACAGCAGAGGCTTTATAACGTTTCCGTCCATCTGCTGAAGCACCAGTACATAGATGCCGAACCAGATCACCTTGATGGGATCCACCAGCAGGATGATAACTCCGCAGGGAATAGCTCCGATAAACGGACCGAAGAACGGAATAAGGTTAGTAACTCCGCATACTACCGATACAAGCATAGCGTAAGGCATATCCATCAGCGCCATACCTAACGCCATAACAATAAATATGATCACTGCGTCAAGCAGGTTGGATACGATATATTTCTTGAAGATATTGTTGCTCTTTGAGCAGACTGTAAGAAATCCCTGACACTTATCGTTCTTGAGCAGGGCGAACAGCACCTTCTTGGACTGAGCGATGAGCCTCTCCTTGCTGAACAGGAAGTATATTGCGATAATAAAGCCGATAAGCACATTCTTAAGCGCCACAAGGATGGCAGCTATCGCACTTGAAAGGTTTCCGATGATATCGCTTGCCATAGGCTCTATCATCTCAGCGAACTTCTGGATTATGCCGCTTAACTGGCTGAACTCCTCCGAGATAAACATCGCAATATCAGGATTGTTGGCAAACGTTTCGTCAAGAAAACGGTCAGCGTTCTCGATATATTTGGGCAGCTGATTTGCAAGATCGATTATACTTTTCGAAAGACTGGGTACTGCTGCGATGCATATTCCCACGATCGCCGCAAGGACAATGACAAAGGATATTATTATAGACAGCGCCTTGGCTGCTGTCCTGCGCAGCTTCTTTTTCTTAGCAAGGCTCTTTTCGGGATTTTTAGCGTTGGGAGCGACCTTTACCTCTCCGTCACGCAGCCTGTTGAACACCTTGTCCTCGAACATCACCACAAGCGGATTTACGATATACGCAATAGCTATACCGATAATGATAGGCGCCATTATATCGCCAAGCCACGAGAAGCCGCTTGCAAACGAATCAAACCTGAAAATAAACACCACGAACAGCACAGCTGCGATAATTACCAGCAGCGAATACACCGCAATAGTGGTATAATTTTTATTCCAATTGAGTTTTATGACGATCACTCCTTTTCTTTACAGTAGCGTATAAAAGTTACTAATAATTCTAACACATATTATAATGTTTGTCAACCAAGAAACAGTTAAGACCAGCTGAAAAATACATAGTTTATCAACAAGCACCTATTGTTTTTCGGACGATAATATGATATACTTAATATCATCATAAATTCAGGAGGCAATCTATGTTCAGCGAGATAAAAAGCATGGGTCTTTTCGGGCTTAATGCTTTTCCCGTCAGCGCCGAGGCAAGCATGACCTCGGGTCAGCCAACCTTTGATATAGTAGGAATGCCCGATGTGGCAGTACAGGAAAGCAAGGCACGTATCCGTGCGGCGCTTGAACAGATGGAGCTTGGCTTTCTCCTCGGCGGAAAGGTAACGGTAAACCTCGCACCCGCCAGCGTAAAAAAGATAGGCTCCATGTTCGACCTGCCCATAACGATAGCACTTATGAAGCTTGGAAATATGATCCCTGCGGACCTTTCCGACTGCGTTTTCCTCGGGGAGCTGTCCCTTAACGGCTCTCTTTCGCCTGTAAACGGCGTTCTCAGCATGGTGCTTACTGCCGCACAAAACGGCGCAAAAAGGATATTCCTGCCCAAACAGAATGCAAAGGAGGCTTCCGTTGCCGAGGGAATAGAGGTATACGGTGCGGAGCATCTGTCGCAGATACTGAAATTCCTCACCGAGGGCAAGGAGCTGTCGCCCGAGCCGCGCTATATTCCGTCCGAGCAGGATGTGCGTCACTCGGCGGATTTTGCAGAGGTAATGGGTCAGCAGGCTGCAAAGGCCGCCATCGAAGTGGCAGCGGCAGGCTCTCACAACATCCTCATGCTGGGACCTCCAGGCTCGGGAAAATCCATGCTTGCAAAGCGCATACCGTCCATCCTGCCGAGGATAACCTTCTCCGAAAGCATAGAGACCACACAGATACACTCCATCGCAGGAATGATAGACCCCTCAGAGCCGCTCCTGCTTCAGCGGCCATTCCGCTCGGTAAGTCATACCGCCTCGGCGGTGGGACTTGTGGGAGGCGGTTCTATCCCACGCCCCGGAGAGATATCACTTGCACACAACGGAGTGCTGTTCCTTGATGAGCTTCCCGAGTTCGACCGCAAGGTGCTTGAAACGCTCCGTCAGCCACTGGAAAACGGCGAGATTAACATCTCCCGTGCAAGCGGCTCGGCATGCTATCCCTGCGATGTGATGCTCGTTGCGGCGATGAACCCTTGCCCCTGCGGAAACTTCGGCAGTCCTGTACACAAATGCAGCTGCTCACAAAGTGCTGTAAGCGCATACCTTAACAAGATATCACAGCCTGTGCTTGACCGAATAGATATACAGATCGAGGTAAAGCCTGTGGAATACAAGGACCTTCGTGACCGCACCCCTCAGGAAAGCTCGGAAAAGATCGCAGAAAGGATACAGAAGGCCCGTGATATCCAGGCGAAACGCTTCGCAGGTACAGGAATAAAGAGCAACAGCGGAATAACCTCCGATATCATCGGCGAAGTCTGCCCTCTCACCGCAGAGGCGGAGCAGATGATGCACCGTGCCTTCGACAAGCTGGGCATGTCCGCACGAGGATATGACAGGATACTTAAGGTAGCACGTACCTGTGCAGACCTGGCAGGCAGTGAAAAGATAGAAAAATCACATATCTCGGAAGCCATCAGCTACCGCAGCCTGGACAGAAAATACTGGAACAGGATATAGCTCATAAAAACTACATAACGAACAAAAGCCTCCCCGAAAGGGAAATTTACTACAGAAAAAAGTAATTAAGGCAAAACAGCAGAATATGACAAAGAGGTATCGTCATTAGATGATACCTCTTTAATTTATAGTGTATAAATTGTACATTAATCTGAATTAACCGCCTCAGCGAAAACAGTCAGGATCTTCTCCGC
>JAFSHE010000384.1 GCA_017440445.1 Oscillospiraceae bacterium
GCCGTCAGCCGAGAGCGCTTTTTTCAGCAGATATCTGCCGCTGTCAGGGTCAAACTCCACACGTGCATAGTGTCCCGTTGCGAGATATTCACAGCCAAGCGCCAGAGCCTCCTCAAGAAGCGCACCGAACTTTATATATCTGTTGCACTGTATGCATGGGTTGGGAGTTCCTCCGTCAAAGTATGTCTGTACAAAATTATCCATGACATGCTTTCTGAACAACTCCTCCTTGCTGAAGATATAATGCTGTATTCCAAATTTCTCAGCAACTCTCTTTGCATCGGAGAAGTCTGTATCTCCGCAAAGCTGTAAGGTGCCTCCGATAACATCGTATTTATCGCATAACAGCGCAAGGGCAGCGGAGCTGTCAACTCCGCCGCTCATGGCAAGCATTAGTTTTTTTTTCATGGTGAGATGTCAGTCGCCGAAGGATATTCCGATATCCTTTGCGGTCTTAACCATCTTGCAGTCCTCAGGAACGAACTTTGTTTTCATTGCAACGTCACCGAGAGGATTTTCAGTTATCCTGCCGTCCACCATAGCAACGGTGTAGCCGAACTTTTCCTTCTTCAGCAGCTGAGCTGCATGTGCTCCGAACTGAGTTGCAAGAACTCTGTCGTAAGCCGAGGGGCTTCCGCCACGCAGGATATGTCCGGGAACTACTGTTCTTGTTTCAAGACCTGTCATGGACTGGATGCTCTTTGCAATGCGTGCTGTTGCAGTAGTTTCGCCACGCTCCTGACGAAGTCTTGCACGCTCCTTTTTCTTGAGCTTAGCCTCGTCCTTGTCGAAGCAGCCCTCTGCCACTGCGAGGATAGAGAAGTCCTTGCCTGCGTCTGCACGTCTCTGACAAGCCTCTGCGACCTTTTCGATATCGTAGGGTATCTCAGGCAGCAGGATGATATCTGCGCCGCCTGCAAGTCCGCTGTAAAGCGTCAGCCAGCCGGCCTTGTTGCCCATTATCTCAATTACCATTATACGGCTGTGGGAGTTTGCTGTGGTGTGGATGCGGTCGATGACCTCTGTTCCGATATCCACAGCGGTGTGGAAGCCGAAGGTCACATCAGTACCGAAGATATCGTTGTCGATTGTTTTAGGCAGACCGATAACATTAAGACCCTCCTCAGAGAGCATGTTGGCTGTCTTGTGAGTACCGTTTCCACCAAGTGTGAACAGACAGTCAAGCTTCAGGTCCTTGTAGGTCTGCTTCATTTCCTTGACCTTGTCCACCTTATCGTCCTCGATAATCTGCATCATCTTGAAGGGAGTGCGCTTTGTACCGAGGATAGTACCACCCTGCGTGAGGATGCCCGAGAAATCCGAGGGCTGCATGGACTTGTAAACACCGTGGATAAGTCCATGATATCCGTCGTGGATTCCGATTATCTCCACCTTGTCCTCTCCGAAAGCCTCGTAGGTTGCCTTTGCAACACCTCTGATGGTAGCGTTAAGGCCGGGGCAGTCGCCGCCGCTGGTGAGAATACCGATCTTTAGTTTTCCCATAATTTTTTCCTCCTGATATAAAAATGGCAAGCACCAAATTAGTTCTGTTACTTTTTAAGCTTCATCCTGATATCCTGACCTACGAACATCAGCACCTCAAGGCTAAACAGCCTTGACCATATCCTGTCAGAGTATCTTGTCTGAAGCTCACCTGCGGAGAGGTTTGAGTTGACGATAAGCGGAAGTCCTCTGCTCATACGACCGTTTATTATCTCATACAGCAGGGAAGTGTAGAGAGCCTTATCCATCTCCGCACCAAGGTCATCAAGGATAAGCAGGTCGCACATGGAAAGCGACTGCATTATGGTGTCGTCCTCCTTGCGGAAGTTCTCTCTCTCTGCGGAGCGCAGCAGCTCGGGTACAGAGCCGTATATCACGGTGTAGCCCTTTTCTATTACGCCGTTGGCTATTGCAAGGGAAAGGTGAGTCTTTCCAAGACCTGTTCCGCCGTTCATAAGGATACCGCAGCTGTCAGTGCTGAAATCCTGAACATATTTCTTACAATAATCGAGATTATGCTTCATTATGGTGCGGTGGCTGGTTCCGAGCTTAACATCCACCTCAGGGGAGTAGTGTTCAAGGCTGAAGCTGTCGAATGACGAAAGCTTCAGCGGAGAAACGGAGTTCAGCTCCTCAGCGGAGATGCTGAGCATAATCTTGCGGAAACATTCGCACCATTTGCCGTTTACCGTGCCTCTGTCCTTGCAGACGGGGCAGGTGTATATCCTGTCAAGATAATCCACAGGATATCCTGCGCCCACAAGCATCCTGTTCATTTCATCCTGTATTGCAAGGTTGCCCTTTTCCATCATGCTGAGCTTTTCCTCGGGATCCTCCTTGTTCTGCAGCATAAGGATTATCAGCTTTCGTGATGTGTCGGAAATAAGGTCCTCAAGCTTAGCATATTCGGGCATTTTATTTACGATCTCCGAATGTCTGCGGGTCTCGAGGCTTCTGTTCTGCATACGTCGCTGATCCAGTACCTCTGCTGCCTTTTTGTAGTAGTATTCGTTGAAATTCATCTGTTATTATCCTTCACTTCGATATTTCTGTAAAACGTCCTGCATAACTCCGCTGACATCTATTGAGGAGTTGTTGTCAGCAGTTTTCTGTCCGCCCTTGCCACGTGTCTTTCTCTCGGACATTTCCTGTTCTGCGGCTGCTCGTGTGGAAATACCCGCAGCCTTCCAGTTTTCAAGTATCTTGTTTGTGTAGTTGAAGCTCATTCCTCCTGTGTTGTCGAGGGTAAGCTCGTGCGCCATAAGTATCATATCTGCGCTGAATTCCCATTCCTCTGTCCATGTCTTGATAAAATTGAGCTGCTTCGGAGAGAACTTTGTTTTCATCTCCATGGACTTGCGCAGCTGTTCCTCGATTGAGAAACGTTTTTCAAGCTTTGCAAGAAGAATGTCTGCCTGTTCAACTGTTTTTATTTCATCCTCAGACCATGTCTGAGCCACTGTTTCAATGTAGCCTGTGGAGGTCTTTCCTATCCTGAAGCAGTATGTCAGCAGCATGGAGCAGACCGCAGGCGGCAGATCGTAGTGATCGACCAGCATGAGTATCATCCTCGACTCGGGCTGACGCAGCATACGACCGTATAAGCCCTCTGCTACTCTGAAAAGTCCGTTTATAGCGGGGTCTGTCTGTATCCTGCCTGCGATATCGGTAGGGGTATAGATAGCGGCAGCGTTATCGGAGAGCTTTCTTGCACTTGCTGTGGAAGATTTAGTAGCAGTCGTCACTTCTGCGACTTCCTCCAGTACCTCCTGCGCGGATATCTCTGCATTTGCGGAAAGAGAGCCGTTGTCCGCACGGATGACGCCTCTCTGCACCCAAAACAGAGCTGCGTCCTCCAGCTCACCGTCCCTGCGGAAGCCGAGAGCCTCCTTAAGCTCGTTGTCGGAATATATCTTTCCACCGTTTCGGAGCAGGAAAAGCAGCAGCTTTAAGGAGCCTGCGCCCGCAAGCTTTATGTATTTGTCAACAACGCTGGTAGGTACAGCGAAAACGCTGTTCCATTCACCTGCGTTAAGAGAATAGTTCATGATATCACCTACATATATTTATATAAACATTGTAGCATAATTCGTCTTATTTTGCAATAGACACAATGCGGGTTTGCGACATCCTGCGATATTTTTTTCTGAAAGTACTTGAAATATTTTCCGTTATGAAGTAAAATATAGCAAATGACTTCATTTAAGAAGGGAGATATTTATGGCTGTTTACACTGAAGGACATAAGCTTATTATCAAAAACGGAAACTCACAGGTATGGATAGAGCCGTGGGGAGAGAACTCTCTGCGTGTGCGCATGACCGCAGATCCTGAGATGGACGAGCATGACTGGGCGCTGTGCGAGCCTGTAAAGTGGTGTGTTCCATCGTTCAGCGAGGAAACTGTTGATACAACTGACCCGTGGTATAAGGGCGAGGAGTATGCTCATTATCATTCCACGGGAGTAAATCACTACATTAAGAATGGCAAGATAACCGCAAAGGTGGACTATGAGGGCAGGATAAGCTTCTACAATCAGCGTGGCGAGCTGCTTACAGAGGAATACTGGCGTGACAGAAACCGTATAAATCGTTACTGCGTACCGCTTCGTGTAGTGGCAAGGGAGCTGAAATGCCGTCAGGGCGGCACTGATTACGAGCTTAC
>JAFSHE010000385.1 GCA_017440445.1 Oscillospiraceae bacterium
CGCTTTTGAAGATACGTGAGGCGGGCTTTGATGTGAAGGCGCTTGCCTCGGACAGTCCGTACGCCGAAAGAGTAAAAGCTGCGGGAATAGAGAGCGTCAAAAGCTCGTTCTTTGAGCTCCCCGACGATATTGACAGCTATGATCTTGTGTGGTATGACGGCACTGTGGAGCTTAGCAGCACACAGAAAAGACTGGAATATCTGAGATCGCACTGCAAAAAGGGATGTATATTGGTGCTGCGAACCCTTTCGTGGCTTATCGAGCCATCTCCCGATACAAAAAAGTATTGCAAGGCGAGATTTGGTGAAGTGCTGCCATTTGATCAGGTGTTAAGGCTGGCAAAGGACGAGGGCTTTAAGATAGTTGATTTTTATATCTCGCCCAAGACCGACTGGACGGTGAATTATTATACTCCGCTGCTGAAGCTTTCGGAGGAGTATCTTGCTTCACAGGATGTTCAGGAGTCTGTGGCGATAGGCATAAGCAAGCTCAGAAAGGAAGCCGAGGTGTTCGAGCTTCACTGCGAGGAGTACAGCTACGTTTATTACATATTGAAAGGTTGATCCTATGACCCTTACCGAAAAGGAAGCGTCCCAGTACAGCCCGAATGTGCTGGCATTCTACGGCGACTGCGTTTATGAGCAGCTCGTGCGACGCAGAGTGCTGCTTCTCGGGAATACCAATGCGGGCAGGCTGCATGACCTTGCTGTGTTGCAGGTCAGAGCATCCTACCAGTGTGCGGCGGTGGACGTGATAGAGCCAATGCTCACCGAAAAGGAAGCGGATATCCTCCGCAGGGGAAGAAATGCAGGCGGCATCTCGGTGCCGAAAAGCGCAAGACCCTCGGAGTATCGCAGAGCAACGGCTTTGGAAACGCTATTCGGATTTCTCAGCATTACAGGACAGCAGGACAGGGTAGAGCAGCTTTTCAGTGTAATATGCGAGGCTCTCCCGGTTGAGGAGAAGCACTGAATCCGAGGTGTTTTGTTTGAGCAGAAAAAACAGGTCAGCAATAGTGACTTGGGTGATAGATATAGCGGTGATAGCTGCTGCGGCAGCGGTGTTTGCGGTGGGAGCGGTGTGCTTCATAACTCCCAACGACATAGCGCCGGGCGGCGCTACGGGAATAGCGGTCATTCTGCATGAGCTTACGGGAATGCCGCTGGGCGCACTGATATTGCTTATCAATATCCCGCTTATCATCATGGGTTTTATCCTGCTCAGCAAAAAAACGATGATAAAAACTCTTATATCCGTTGCGGTGATAACCGTAATGACGGACTTTGTTTTCGCAGATCTTCCTGTCTATAAGGCGGACGGCGGAAACGGTATGCTTGCCGCAGTGTTCGGAGGAGTACTTCTCGGAGCGGGAGTAGGTCTTACCTACGCACGTGAAGCCACCACAGGCGGTACGGATATCATAGCCAAGACACTGAATAAGTTTTTTCCGCACATGACTCTTGGAAAGATGCAGCTTTATGCGGATGCAGTGGTAATTCTTGCAGGACTTGCGGTGTTCCGCAATATCAATGCGGCACTGTATGCGGTGGTATCCATCTTCGTTCAGGCGAAGGTGGTGGATATGCTGGTGTACGGCGGGCAGGAGTGCAGATTTCTGCTGGTGTTCTCGGAGAATACAAGGCAGCTTACTGAAAGGCTGCTTCAGCAGGACAGAGGAGTTACCCTTTTGAACGGTGAGGGCGCATACAGCGGCAGAGCCTGTAAGGTCATCGCAACAGCAGTATATAAGAGCGATTACGCAAAGGTCAAGCGTATGATAAAGGAGATAGATCCTGCGGCATTCGTGATAACAACAGGTGCCAGCGAGGTTCTTGGAGAGGGCTTTCAGAAGCTCGCATAAACAGTAAATTATTTATGATAAGGAGATAAAGCTATGTCAGGACATTCTAAATGGAGTACCATCAAGCGTAAGAAGGGCGAAAAGGACGGCGCAAGAGCAAAGGTCTTTACAAAGATCAGCCGTGAGATACTTGTATGCATCAAGGAGACAGGCAGCGCAGACCCCGCAAACAATGCGAAGCTTGCAACTCTCATCCAGAAGGCAAAGTCAAACAACATCCCTAACGATAACATCGACAGACTGCTCAAGAAAGCGGCAGGCGGCGCAGAAAAGAACGATTATGAGAACTGCGTATACGAGGGCTACGGTCCCAATGGTGTAGCTGTGATCGTTGACTGCCTTACAGATAACAGAAACAGAACAGCAGGCGAGATCCGTCATTATTTCGATAAGTTCGGCGGCAACATGGGAACTTCCGGCTGCGTATCTTTCATGTTCTCTCTGAAGGGTATCATCGTTATCGATAATGAGGACGGCGACATTGATGAGGACAAGGCTATGGAGGATATCCTTGAGAGCGGCGCAGACGACTTCAGCTTTGAGGAGGGCTGCATCGAGATAACAACAGAGCCTTCCGAGGTCAGCGCAGTTGCAGACGCACTTCGTGGCATGGGCTATAATGTGGTTTCCGCAGAGGCAGAGCAAGTTCCCTCTACATACACCACTCTCACTGACGAGGATCACATCAAGAAGATGGGACTTCTGCTTGAGACCCTCGACGACAACGACGATGTCCAGAATGTATGGCACAACTGGGATGAGGGATGATGACTTACAGATATGCTCCCCGACAAGATGTCGGGGAGTTTTTTGTTATATCACATTATACATAAAAGAATTCACCGTAAAAATATTATTAATGTGTTTTGACGAAATTACTCTGCAAATCTTGCAATTTTTGAGTAAATGAGATATACTAAAATGAATAGAAATATATACAGGAGGCGCTGTATTATGTATAGAATTGCTGAAAAGAAGATACTTAACCCTACTGTCACAAAGATGGTAGTTGAGGCTCCGCTGGTTGCAAAAAAGGCAGAGCCTGGTCAGTTTATAATACTCAGAGTGGATGACGAGGGCGAGCGTATCCCTCTCACTATCGCAGATTTTGACAGGGAAAACGGCACTGTTACTATCATATTCCAGATAGTGGGCGGAACTACCGAAAAGCTCGGACATCTGAACGAGGGCGAGTTCATACATGATTTTGTAGGACCTCTCGGTACCCCCAGCCGCACGGAAGGCCTGAAAAAAGTGGCTGTTGTCGGCGGAGGAGTTGGCTGTGCTATTGCATATCCCATCGCAAAGAAGCTGCATGCACTTGGTGCTGAGGTACATTCCATAGTTGGTTTCAGAAATAAGGACCTGCTTATACTGGGGGAGGAATTCTCTGCTGTCAGCGACAAGCTCAGGATAATGACAGATGATGGCTCCTGCGGTGAAAAGGGTCTTGTCACAGATGCGCTGAGAGCGCTTATCGAGGACGGCAATCAGTACGACGAGGTCATCGCCATCGGTCCTCTTGTTATGATGAAATTTGTATGCGCTCTTACAAAGGAGTACGGCATAAAGACCACTGTATCGATGAATCCCATCATGATAGACGGTACGGGAATGTGCGGCGGCTGCCGCCTTACAGTGGGAGGAGAAACGAAATTCGCCTGCGTTGACGGTCCTGACTTCGACGGACATCTGGTGGATTTTGACGAGGCGATGGAGCGCTCCTCTATGTACAGGGACTTCGAAACGCACAAGCGTGAGGAGACCTGCAATCTCTATGCGAAGGAGGCAAAGTAAATGCCTAACATGAGCCTTAAAAAGAATGAAATGCCTGTACAGCAGCCCGAGGTAAGAAGCAAGAACTTTCTTGAGGTAGCTCTCGGATACACCGAGGAGCAGGCAGTGGATGAGGCTGAGCGCTGCCTTAACTGCAAGAACAAGCCCTGTGTTGGCGGATGTCCCGTAGCAATAGATATCCCTGAGTTTATCTCTAAGATAAAGGTGCGTGACTTTGAGGGAGCATATCAGATAATTTCCAAAAGCAGCTCGCTTCCTGCAGTCTGCGGCAGAGTATGTCCGCAGGAGACCCAGTGCGAGAGCAGATGCGTCCGTGGAATAAAGGGTGAGCCTGTTGCAATAGGCAGACTGGAGCGCTTTGTTGCGGACTGGCATAATGCAAATGCTTCGGGTGTTACTGAAAGACCTCAGTCAAACGGACACAAATGCGCTGTTATCGGTGCGGGTCCCAGCGGACTTACCTGTGCGGGCGACCTTGCCAGAATGGGCTACGAGGTAACTGTGTATGAGGCACTGCATCTCGCAGGCGGAGTGCTGGTGTATGGTATCCCTGAATTCAGACTTCCAAAGAGCATAGTGCAGAGGGAGATAGAAAATCTTGAAGCCCTCGGAGTAAAGATAGAAACCAATGTGGTGATAGGCAGGACTATCGAGGTAGACGAGCTTTTCCAGCAGGGTTATGAAGCGATATTCATCGGCTCGGGCGCAGGTCTGCCGAGGTTTATGAATATTCCGGGCGAGAACTTCAAGGGAGTGTATTCCGCAAACGAGTTCCTTACAAGAGTAAATCTTATGAAGGCATATCGTGAGGATTCCGATACTCCCATCAAGAACAGCAGGAGCGTTGCGGTAGTTGGCGGCGGAAATGTTGCCATGGACGCAGCACGCTGTGCAAAGCGCCTTGGTGCGGAGAATGTCTACATAGTATATCGTCGTGGAGAGGCTGAAATGCCTGCTAGAAACGAGGAGATAGAGCACGCTAAGGAAGAAGGAATAATCTTCAGAACGCTCACAAATCCTGTGGAGATACTCGGAAATGAGCATAAATTCGTAGCAGGTATGAAGTGCGTTGAGATGGAGCTTGGAGAGCCTGATGCAAGCGGCAGAAGAAGCCCTGTTGTAAAGGCGGACAGCGAATTCGTGCTGGATGTGGATTGTGTTATCATGGCGATAGGCACAAGCCCCAATCCTCTTATCAGAAATACCACCGAGGGTCTTGCCACAAACAAGCACGGCTGCTTTGTGGCCGACGAGCATGGTATGACCTCCCGTGAGGGCGTGTACGCAGGCGGCGACGCCGTAACAGGCGCTGCAACTGTCATCCTCGCCATGGGTGCGGGTAAAACAGCGGCAAAGGCTATGGATGAATATATCAGAAATAAATAACAGGATTACGACCTCGCAGTTGATGCGGGGTCGTTTTTTGCAGAAAGATTTATTTGAGTTTTTTGGAATACGAAAAAAGTATATTTGTGACGAGTTACGTCAATAATAATCCTGCGCGGATAACGGATAACAGCGGTATATCATTTCGCATTCGGCGGAGTGAGCCGACAATACTCCGCCGTGCAATCTATTATTAAGGAGAATGGATATGCTCAGAAGATTGGCTTCGCTGACTGCGACTCTTGCAGCGGCAGCGGTGATATCTATGTCGGCATACGCTACTAACGGCGGCGTAGTGGGCAACGTTGTGGATGCGGGTGAGAATATAGTAAATGACGTTGTTGACGCAGGCGAAAATGTTGTGGATGATGTGACGGATGCTGTCACCGGTGGTGACAATAATACAACAAGCGGAAACACAAACGGTACTACAAGCGGAAATACAAACGGCACCACCAATGGAACAACAGGTGGAAACACCAACAATGGTACAACTAATGGCACGACTGGTGGCACAACAAACGGCACGACAGGCGGTACAGGAAGCGGAACTGTGACCCCTCCTGATGTCGGAACTGCAGGAGACGCCGGCGATGAAGAGACCACAAGACCTCCCGAGCTTGCTAACCCTGATACAGGTATCTCTTTCCCGTTTGCAGCGATAGCGGCTATCTCTCTCGGTGGTGCGGGCGTTGCATTTGCCA
>JAFSHE010000386.1 GCA_017440445.1 Oscillospiraceae bacterium
AGGAGTATTGAGGATCATAGAGTATTTCGCTATGATCCTCTGTGAAAAGAGGTGATATTATGATAGGCTATTTTCTCGCAGGTATCGCAACAGGTATTGTTGTGGTAGTGGCAGTGGATTGTATAATAGAGGCTAACAAGGAGGTAAAAGCATGATAACAGCGGCATTAGCGGCAACGACCATTGCTCTCACTACTGCAGTAGAAGCATTCGTCGCTGGCGTGACAACAACAGTGACTATCTATGGCATAGCCAAAACAGGCAAAAAAGTGAAGTGATTTTTGGCGGAAAAAAGGACAGGCGTGAGCTTGTTCTTTTTTTGTTTAAATATGTTTTTTTAAAGGTTAAAAAAGTGCAAATTAGAGTTCTTTTTTTGAAAAAAGATATAATATTCATTTTGCTATCTGTTATGGTGCGGACAACGGAATGAGAGCCTGTTTTTCCTCGAACTTTTCTGGGAAAACTGCTGTCCGTTTGCAAAAAAGCGCACGGAATATTCGGACACTGTCCGTTAATTTGGCGCACCTCTTGCAACATGGAATGAAATGTTGTATTATATATCTATATGACATAATCATGGAGGGGTAAAAATGAATATCCATAAAACAATATCGGAATTTTATATAAAAGCAGCTGAGATAATCTGCAATAGTGCCTGTCATAAATGCTGCGCCGCAAAATGCAAATGCAAGATGAATGTAGATGTATTCGGAGATAAGGATACAAGTGCTATTCTCGATATGTTCTATTCAATGCTTGATGATATTTCCGCTGATATCAGAGGCAATTCAGACACTGATGTTCAATCCTATGGAGAATACTATAAAGGAACTGATATCATTGATTGGGATGGTATTATAGCTAATGCTGAGCGATCTCTTTCGGGTAAAATCAGTAAGTGTAAACACTCGGATGACAGCCAGAAGCGACTTGTTGAGAAAACCGCACAGAAGCTCGCGGGTAAAGTTGGCATCAGCCGTATAGCTGAGATTATTTACTATAAAGAAAATCATCGTTATTATGACAAGACTGTCGAATCAGCATATACCGAGGTGGTCGAAGCGGTAGCGCAGGACAGCAACGATATTCTGTCAAAGCGTATGTATAAGAAGGTGCAGAAAACCACCTCAGAGATTACATCTGCCGCCGCACAGCAGGTATATGAATCTGTATATGATAAGCCTATGTTAAAAGAAAAGTATAAACCTAGTTTAGATAAGTTCGCAGGCTATGTCAGTGATACTCCGTATTATCTTGCCACAACAAACATGGCTAAAAAACGCAAACTGAAGATGTGGTATGATAAAAAGGAATACTATAAAAAAGTCGTAGAAGATTTTGATGAAGGTCAATATATATCTTGGGAATCATGTTTTAAGGATAAGAAAGATCGAATACCATTTGCCAAAAATACTTTTCTTGCCTATGTGAGAAGGTATATTCCTGATCTTTTAGGTATAAGTAATAATTTGTATGTTTTTTTCTTCGGCAACTATAGAGGTAAATATGTGGCAAAGATAATTTCCGATGAACTAGTTGATATAGTCATTGAGTGCAATGCCATGTTTTCGAGCTGTGGGAAACGTCGTAAAGTTGATTCGAGTTTTATGCTTGTCAACTCTATGGATGACCTTGTTAATTTTAATTATGTGGTAGAAACCTATATCCAAGTTGTCGTATTAAGGTTGCTGACCGATAAATGTCAGAAACTACTGGAAGCGGCGGCTACAATAGATAATAAGGCAAAAGAAGAAGTTGCTGTGCTGATATCAGCCACGAATTATATGTATCGACTAAAACCAATGAAATGACGAGTTGTTGGTTTTTATTGACCGAATAATTTTTCAATGCTATAATGTGATCGTAGTCAATAAGGGCTACGATCACATTTTTTATAGGAGGCATATTATGCTGAAAAATTATTCTTCTGTGAACGGTATCTATGGCTATTATGACAGCAACGGTACATTTATTCCTATTGGTATGGATGTAACCGTAACTAAAGCGGAGAGTGTGCTGGAAAGCGGCGAGCTGATCGTCACTTTGGAGTTCCTTTTGAGCACCCTGAAAAAGACAGTGCGTTGTGGGATGAACGATCTTGTAAAGGAGCTTGGTAAATCAGGTTATCCTGTTGCAAACGCAGATACAAAGAACCTGTATAACTACATACACCAGCAAGTAGATAACCTGCCCTCTATCGAGTATATTCATAAGGATTTAGGCTGGGCTGTTGATATAAACGGCAAGCCTTACTTCAAGGGTGCTGTTGATGTAGGTGTGAAATCAGAATACATCGGTAATTATGATGTTGCGGTTCATGGAAGTAAAGCTGGGTTCTATCAAGACTATCATAATCTTATCTATAATCACATTCCGTTGGAAGCTTGTATCGTTATGGGGTTATCTGCCTGTCTTGTTGGATATTTAGCTGTCACAGCCCCAGATATTTGTCCGCCTACGCCAGTGTATGACTTCAATGGAGTGACTACCACAGGTAAAACGACCTCTGCGAAGCTTGCAGTGAGCATGGGCGGTGCTTGTGAAAAAAACGGAAAGCAATCCCTTGCAGGTACTTGCTCCACTACCGTCAATGCTCTATATGGAGTGCTGAATGGCAACTACGGGTATCCTATGCTCTTTGATGAGAAAGGTAGGCTTGGTGCAAAAACGGACATTGGCTCGATGGTATATGCCGTTTCTGATGGCACAGATAAGGCTCGAATGAATAGCAGCTGTAAGGTGTCTCCGCCAAAAACATGGGCAACCGCAGTATTTTTTACAGGCGAAAGTCCATTATTAAGCGGTGCGAGAAAAGCAGATGGTCTGCTTATGAGGATAATCCCATTCAGTAATGTCAAGTGGACTGAAAGTGGAGCACAGGCAGATGCTGTTAAAGAATTTGCCGCCAAATATTCAGGACTTCCTATTATGGAGTTTGCCAAATATCTATATGCTTTGCCGTCCAGTTATGTCATCAAACGATATAATGCTGCGATAGCAACATTGGCGCCCCAATTATCCCTTTTTGAGAACTTACAGGAGCGCATGGCTAAGCTCGTAGCTCTTATAACGGTAACTGCGGAGCTTGCGGAAAAACCACTGGGCATCTCATTTCATAGCAAGGAAATACAGAAATTCGTGCTGGATAATATAGGCGGTAACACTCCAGAGTGCGAGGCGGAAACGGCGTTTGAGGATATAGTGAATAAGTTTTCTCAGAATGCAGGAAGATTCACTACGCCGCCTGTTGATAATAAATACCGTACTCCCATTTTTCGTAACTGTTGGGGAAATATCCGTCACGGAGTTAAAATCCAAGATGGCGAAAAAGTGACGGAGGCTGACCTGCTTATCATAACCAAGGACATATTCCTTAGCTGGATGGATGAATGCGGTTATACTAATGTCGAGAATATCCTGCGAGAATGGAAGAATAAGGGTATAATTCTTCAGCAGAAACCCGACCGCTATTATAGCAAAGTGGTTTTGCAGAAAGGTTGTCCTCAGATAAACTGTATCAGGATAATTTTGAATAACGGTGATTATAAGGAGGTTCCGCCAACTTCCGAAGAAAGCAAGTTCTCACATATCATGTGCGAGCAGCTCATAAGAGAGCAGTATTATATTTACAGTAATGCTCCTTGTGGCGAGAACGGCATGATACTGGCAGTGGGTAAGACTGTTGATAACATGGTAAACGGCACTATTGATGTCGATCTTGCTAAGGAAATCCTTGATAACTGTTTTAAGTTGCAGGTTGATTTTCCTCTCATTCAGAGCTACCTTTATGGTGCAAAGCATAAGGAGTGGGAGAAAAACAAGAACAAGCCTAAGCCAGATAAAAGGCAGATGACCTTGGACTCCATACAGAATGGCGGCGATAGCAAGAATGGTTAAGTACACCATAGAACGTAAAGATATAAACTGCAAGTACTATGATAATTCTGTGTTAACTGTTATTGATGATGGAAATAAAAATGATGAAAGCTTAAAAGATGATATTACAGTTATTTCTCAACTGTTGAGTAAAATGTTTATTGATACTAAGGATAAAGTTATAAATAATAAGGAACAGCATAAGGCTGTATTATAAAAGGAGAAAAGTCTTACATACACAGACTATGGCAGGTTGGACACCTGATAGCTGACGGCTATATGTGCTGCGGCTTATCCCTACGGGCTAAGCCGCAGAGTGTATGTTTTTAATGATGAGTAAAGCATATATTATCCATATAAGTGATAGAACCTGTATACTAAGAGAAAGGAAAACTGTTATGAAAGAAACAACCATCACTACAACAAAAATACCTGCTGTCTGCTATGCTCGATTCAGCTCGGATATGCAGCATGAGACCTCCATTGAGGCGCAACTTGATGCAATTTATAAGTATGCAAACAGTCATAATTTTGAGATTGTTGAGGAATACATAGACAGAGCGAAATCAGCGACCACAACTGCCAAACGAGATAATTTTAACCGCATGATTGAGGATAGCAAATATGGCGGTTTCAAGTATGTTATAGTACATAAGTTCGACAGATTTGCACGAAATCGATTTGACAGCACCATAGCAAAATCACTTCTTGGAAATAGTGGAGTAAGGGTAGTATCAGTATTAGAGCCGACTGATGACACCCCCGAGGGCGAACTGATGGAGGGTATGTTTGAGCTGTTGGCGCAGTATTATAGCAGCAATCTCGGCAGAGAGGTTATGAAAGGCTTTAAGGTAAGGGCAAAGAAATGTCTGCATAACGGCGGTAAACCACCACTAGGCTATGATGTAGATCCTGTCACCAAAAAGCTGGTAATCAATGCTGGAGAGGCACAGGCAGTAAAGTCCATATTTGAGATGTATATAAGTGGTGTGGGCTACAACACCATTATCAAGACTCTGAATGAAAGAGGCATACATACTAAAGCAGGGAACGAGTTTGGGAAAAACTCGTTGCATGAGATAATTCGCAACAAGAAATATGCAGGTTACTTCACATACAATCAGTGGAATGGTAAACATAATCGTCATAAGGCAAAGCCCGAAAGTGAGGTAATTTGCATTCCTGATGGCTGTCCTGCAATAATCTCCGAGGAGCTGTTCAATAAAGCTGCGGCTATTATGGAGAGCAGAAAGCGTTCTCCAGGTGCAAATTCGGCAAAACGCCCCTATCTGTTAAGTGGTCTTGTAAGATGTGGCTGTTGCGGTATGCCTATGTCTGGTAATCAGCGCAAGAATGGAAAAGGGTATATGTATAGATCGTATCGCTGCAAATATAAGGAATCCAATCACTGCTCCAAAGAAATTCGCAGTGATAAGCTGGAGGAGTTTGTACTCGCTCAACTTGAAAAGCACATATTTGACGAAAAGAATATCCCTCTTATCATCAGTGGCATACAAGAGCAGCTAATAAAGCACAATGCTCATACAGCCGAGGAACTAAAAGAAACAAACCGCACTCTTGAGAAACTGAAAAACCGCAAAAAGAACATAATTAATGCTATCGCAGATGGTTTAATGGAGGATGACTTTTCTGAGATTCTTAATCAAATAAAGGCTGATGAGCAATTGCTGACAGCCAGATTGGAGCAACTGAATGTGAAAAATCCTGAAATGATCATCAATGAGGATGAGTTGCGAGGAATGATATCTCAGTTTTCGGAGTATGTCATCAGCAGAGACATCCCAGAATGCAAGAAGTTCATCAATCAATTTGTTGAAAGCGTAATTGTCTATGATACAAAAGTCGAGGTTACCCTAAGGGTAACCTCTTCTGATTATTATGGTTCTGATTATCTCCTAACAAAAAGCTGTGGCAAAACATTTCTGCCACAGCCAAAATTTATGTAGTGCAGTTATTCCCCAAAACCTATAAGCAGAAACGCCTGTCGGTAACAATACCAACAGGCGTTTTATCTGCCTCGTAACATAAGGGTCGAGACCTTCATGGTCGAGATGACAGGATTTGAACCTGCGACCTCTGCGTCCCGAACGCAGCGCTCTACCAAACTGAGCCACATCTCGATATAAAAGGCGAATGAAACAAAAACTTCAAACACCAACAAAAAAATTATATCATACTCTGCAGGAAAAATCAAGTGTTTTTATGCACAGAGTTTGTTGTAATAAAAAACCGCCGAATCAGTCGGCGGTTTAGTTTGGTTGGGGCGGAAGGATTTGAACCCTCGAAATGGTGGAGTCAGAGTCCACTGCCTTACCGCTTGGCGACGCCCCAGTGACTTAACGAAATATATTATATCACATCACAACTGGTTTGTCAATAGTTTTTTGAAAAAATTTTATTCTTTTTTTGTTGTGATTTGTTAATAACAAAAAAACATATTTCAAAACGGGATAATTGATATGTTAAACAATAAGCTTTATTGGCTTTTTCCGATATTTTCAGACATTTTATGGGTGTTTATACTAACGTTTTTTTGGAAGAAATGATTATTGCCATTATTTTATCAAAAAGCACTTGCTTTTTTTGCGTTGAAGTGGTAGAATGAAATTATACATATTTTTTATATGTATATACTGGAAAACGATCCACAACAATATATAATAAAATTATCTTCAAGGAGGAAAAGAACAATGGCAGTTAATCTTACAAAGGGTCAGAAGGTAGATCTGACAAAGGGCAACCCCGGACTTACAAAGCTTGTAGTTGGTCTTGGCTGGGATGTAAACAAGTATGATGGAAGCGCAGCTTTCGATCTTGATACCTGTGCATTCATGCTTGGCGAGAACAACAAGGTAACTACTGAAAACGACTTTATCTTCTACGGAAATCTTCAGCATGCGTCCGGCTCTGTAAAGCATATGGGCGACAATCTGACAGGCGCAGGCGACGGCGATGACGAGCAGATCATCATTGATCTTGCTGCGGTTCCCGCAAACATCGCAAAGATCGACTTCACAGCTACTATTTACGACGCTGATACACGCAACCAGAACTTCGGTCAGGTAAGCAACGCCTACATCCGTGTTGTGGATGAGTCCACAGGCACAGAGCTCGTCCGCTACGATCTTGGTGAGGATTTCTCCATCGAAACAGCTCTCGTAGTAGGCGAGATCTATCGTCACAACGGCGAGTGGAAGTTCAACGCTATCGGTGCCGGCTTCTCGGGCGGTCTCTCCGCACTCTGCCAGAACTACGGAATCAACGCATAATTTAAGCATAAACACAGGTATAGCATAAGGCGGGAAACTTCCCCACGGAATTTTCACCGCCTTATTTATTTGAGGAATAAAAATGTCATCAATGTCATCAATCTCAGAAGTTTTACCATACAAAGTCGGAGGTCTGCTGTATGCGCCTGCTATAAATACTGGAATTGCAGACAAGCTTGCCGATGGGGCATATCCCTGCCTTACATCTATGGCATTCTGCCTTGAGGACAGCATACTTGATTGTGCGCTTCAGCAGGCGGAGGAGAGCCTTATCAAAACGCTTACCGCTATCAGGGATAAAGTTCCAGCTGAAAAGCTTCCCCTGCTTTTTGTAAGAGTGCGCACTCCGAACCATCTGGAGCATATACATAAGCTGCTCTCGCCCGTTGAGGACATCCTCACAGGATATATACTGCCTAAATTCGACTCTACAAACGGTGGTGATTACGCTGAGCTTATCACCGCAATCAACCGTGGCCGTGAAAACAGATTGTATTTCATGCCTATAATCGAAAGCAGACTTGCAGCACAGAGCATCCACAGGATGGAGGAGCTTCACAGGATAAGAAATCTTCTTTCCACTGTTCAGCCATATATCCTGAACGTTCGTGTGGGCGGAAATGATTTCAGCAATATCTTCGGTGTACGCCGCCCTGTCAATCGCACTATATATGAGCTTGGCGTTATAAGAGATATACTTGTGGATATCAGCAGTGTATTCTCGGCGGATTACGTTGTATCAGGACCTGTATGGGAATACTTCGGCAGCGATGGCAGCCTCGGCGCATGGTCCGAGGGTCTGAAAAAAGAGCTTCAGGAGGACATGCTGAACGGATTTACAGGCAAGACCGCCATACACCCCTCGCAGCTTCCTGTGATATACGAAAACATGAAGGTATCTGCGGAGGATTATCGTGACGCACTGAGTATACTCGGCTGGGACAGCGAGCTTAGCGGAGTAGCCAAAAGCGCCGACGGCACCAGAATGAACGAGGTGAAATGCCACACACGCTGGGCAAGAAAAATAAAGATACTCGGAGATATCTACGGCATAAGAGAGGCGGTAACGGTATGAGGATATGGTTCAATCACTGGTTCAGCACGGCATATCACCTTATCAACATGATGAGAGATGGATTGTCGGGTAACTGCTATGTTATCGGCTCGGGAACGAACGATGTTTCGGTATTCCGAACCGCCTGTGACGAATGGCACTCAGAGCCTAAGGAGCTCAGCGGAGAGGAATATGCGCAGTGGTGCGTGGATTTCTGCGTTGAGAACAAAATCGATGTGTTCGTCCCCCGCAGAGGGCTTGTGGAGATAATCTCCCGTGCGGCGGACTTCGCAGCAGCAGGAGTAAAGCTGTTTGCCGATGACCGTGCGGATATCGCAGTACAGCTTGATGACAAGATACAGACCTACAAAATGTTCAGCGGGATATGCCCCGAATTCATCCCGCCTGTGTATGAGGCAAAGTCGCTT
The DNA here is from genome assembly GCA_017440445.1 of Oscillospiraceae bacterium. Next base: position 8,648 of record JAFSHE010000386.1, read on the forward strand.
GAGGAATTCAAGTCTGCCTACGAAGCACTGAAGCCCCATTGGGACAGAGTATGCTACAAGCTGACTATCGACGAGGGCGCACGCAGCTTCCGCATAATCGACCCGAAGATAGACGGAATATACGGTCTGTACAACAAGCCAGGCTTCAAGCTGACGTACAATACAGCATGTGCAGTGCTTTCGGAGTATGATTTCAGTATTCCGATGCTGGTGATGCCCTATCTCAGCGGCAAGGAATACAGCTGCGACTGCCTTGCAACATCCGAGGGAAACCTTATAATCCCCCGATACAAGACAGGCAAGCGCTATTCCATCGTGAATTTCGAGCTGGAAATAATGGACGCCTGCGGAAAGATAATGGACGAGCTTCAGCTAAAAATGCCGATGAATATACAGTTCAAATACGAGGGCGACCGCCCCTATCTGCTGGAGATAAATCCACGTATGTCGGGCGGACTTCAGCTTTCCTGCAAGGCTACGGGAATAAACCTGCCCTACATAGCGCTAAGTCAGCTTCTGGGGCAGGAGGAAAAATGGGAGTATCCCGATATCGATGAGCAGAAGGTGGCACATATCGAGTCGCCTATATGCCTGTAAAGAGGTACTATGGAATATACAGAAAAAGATATACTGCGGATTGCAAAGCGTCACAACAATCCTAAGCGCACATACCTGCTGGTAGACCCGCTTCAGGGAAAGCATATAGCGGTAAGCCCAACGGCGGCACTTGAAATGATGCATACGCTCGGACGAAAGCTACACGATAAATATCCCGCAGCAAGGCTTGTGATAGGCTTTGCAGAAACAGCAACCGCCATAGCAGCGGCAGCGGCAGAGGAGCTTCACGGATGCAGATACATCCACACCACGAGAGAGGATATCCCATCGGAAAAATGGCTGTTCTTTTCTGAGGAGCACAGTCACGCCTCGGAGCAGAAGCTGTGTCTTGGAAAGCTCTCCGAATATGCGGAAAACACCGACACGGTGATACTTATTGACGACGAGATATCCACAGGTAAAACGCTTATCAATATCGTTGAGCGGCTTCGCTCTGTTAAGGGGGTTGAAAATAAGCAGATAGTGGCTGCATCCATAATCAGCCGTATTTCGGATGAAAACCTCGCCCGTCTTGAAGCGGCGGGAATCATCTCAGAGTGTCTGCTTAAACTGCCCGAGGAGGACTACACCTCGGCAGTGGAAAAATACGATGTACACGGAGCGCAGAGGGCATCAGCAGGAGACTCTCCTGCTAAGACGATGTCTGTACAGCTCCCCGACCCCCGTATCGGAGTGGATACCGCTGAATATGCTGCAAAATGCTCCGATATCTCGGCAGAGCTTTGCGACAAGCTTTCTGATATCCTGTCAGAGGGCGACAGAATACTCGTCCTCGGCACTGAGGAATGCATGTACCCTGCACTCATGCTCGGAAAAACTCTGGAGGACAGCGGAAGATATGCAAAGGTGATGTCGCACTCCACCACAAGAAGTCCCATCGGGATATGCACCGATGAGGATTACCCCATCACTGAGGGATATATGATACGCAGCTTCTACGAGGACGGACGAAAGACATACATATACAACATCGGGGAGTATGATGCGGCTGTTGTGCTGACAGACGGAAGCAATCCCAATGTGGTACGTGACATCACGGGCATCCTTTCTCTGCACGGCTGCAATAAAGTTGTCTACATAGGGAGGTAATATATGCGAAGCTCATTCAGAGCGGAGGATGTAACTATCCTCCTGAAGGATATAACAGGGCTTGTAACTCCCCTCGGTACAAAGGAGCGAGAGGCTCGCATACAAAGCGGCACTCACTACTGTGAGATGCTCCCGCTGGAGTATGAGCCGTCCGAGAAATACCTCAGTGCGTTCTATGACGCACTTGACAGATACGCAGCGATAACCGCAAAGGCAGTCGGCTCTGTGGCTGAAAAGATATATGCCGAAAAGGGCGAAAATCCTGTTCTTGTGTCGCTCGCAAGGGCAGGTACTCCCGTCGGAATACTGATAAAGCACTATCTTGACAGAAAGTACAAAACAGATATCGCCCACTATACTATATCTATAATCCGTGGCAGGGGCATTGACCGAAATGCCATGGACTATATCCTCGAAAGACACGCTCCGCAGGATATACAGTTTGTGGACGGATGGACAGGCAAGGGAGCTATCCAGCGTCAGCTTGACGAGGCTAT
>JAFSHE010000387.1 GCA_017440445.1 Oscillospiraceae bacterium
AGGTAGGTGTAGTAGTTGTGCATCTTGTAGGGATCGCTGCCGTCGTAGTAAACAACATCCTTAGTGGGAATTCTCTCACCGAAGTCTGTCTTGAATGCGTCAACGCCCATCTCGCAGAGTGCGCGGAGCTTGCCCTTGTACCACTCGCATGCTGCGGGGTTTGTGAAGTCCACGATAGCCATACCGGGCTGCCACATATCGCCCTGCCATACGCTGCCGTCTGTGTTCTTTACGAAGTAGCCGCCCTTTACGCCCTCATCAAACATTGTGGAGCGCTGTGCAATGTAGGAGTTGATCCATACGCAGATCTCCAGACCCTTTGCCTTCAGTCTGTCCAGCATAGCCTTGGGATCGGGGAACATTCTCTTATCCCATGTGAGGTCGCACCAGTTGAACTCCTTCATCCAGAAGCAGTCGAAGTGGAATACCTCCAGCGGGATGTCACGCTCTGCCATTCCGTCGATGAAGCTGGAAACAGTAGCCTCGTCGTAGTTTGTGGTGAAGGAAGTTGTCAGCCACAGACCGAATGTGTAAGCGGGAGTAAGTGCGGGCTTGCCTGTAAGTGTCGTATAGGTGGAGATAACGTTGGAGATCTTCTCGCCGCCTATTACGAAATACTCCATGTGCTCACCCTGAACGGAGAATGCAACCTTGGAAACGGTCTCGCTTGCAACCTCGAAGTTTACCTTCTCGGGGTGGTTTACGAATACACCGTAGTTTCTGGAGGATACATAGAAGGGGATAGACTTGTAGCTCTGCTCGGAGGATGTACCGCCGTCGTTGTTCCAGATATCAACAGTCTGACCATTCTTTACGAAGGTGGAGAACTTCTCGCCGAAGCCGTAGATGTTCTCGCCTACGGATATGTTCATCATCTCACGGATAACGCCCTGCTCGGCTGTTTCCTCGTGAGCGAAGAAGGGCTTCATCTCGTCGTTTGCCATGCGCTCGTTGGTCTTCCACTGCTCCTCCAGTATGTAGGATGTGGTCCTCCAGCCCTGCTTTGTCATCAGCTTGTCGCCGTAGTAGTACTTGATATCCCATGCGCCCTGCTTGCCGACAACCACTCTTGTGTTGCCCGAGATAAGCTCGTAAGCGTTCTCTGTTTCCTTAACTACGGGCTTGAAGTTCTTGTCCTCGTACAGCTCGAAAGAGGGAGCCTTCTTCACTGCGCCCTTGAAGTGGTCGATAGTTACCTTGATGGTGTTCTCCAGTGTGGAGGTAAAGCTTATCTCCAGCACAGGGCCGCCGAGGGTCATTCCACGGTTGCCTATCCACTGGTTTGTTGCCAGCACGTTGATGGAAGTGTCATCTGCTGTAACCTCATACATCTGGGTAGCGTAGTTTACGCCGTAGCCGGGCTTGTTAAGCCACAGTCCGTCTGCATACTTCATGTTGTGTTCCTCCGTTGATATATTGGTTTTTTATTACGTTGAGTAATCGTTTACACGACCTTGATACTATTCTAGCATACTTCTTTTAAAATTTCAAGGGGGTAAACGCAATTTTAGTAAATTTTTTTGCGCTTCAAAGAATGTCGTTTCACATAAGGAAACGTGCGAAAAAAACGCCCGTGAGCTTCAAAAAAGATATTTCCACGTCATTTGCGAAGATGTTTTATTTCTGCCAATTGTGCAGATAATTCTATGCCAGATTTACAACGTATCTGTTATGCTTTTCCGCATATTGCATAGCCTTGTATGCTCCGCCGCTGTGCCGCTCCACATAGCACACCACCATATCCGAGCGGTCTATCACCGCCCTGTTGCGTTCAAAATAAGCCGCCCTGAAATGCACAGCGGCAGAGCGCTCGCATACCTCAACACTGCTGTAATATTCACCGAAGCTGTCGCAATTGTTCAGATATTCTGCTGTAAGATAGGGCAGTACAAGGATATGTGAGGCATTACCATAATCGATTTTGCGTATCATCCTGCGTATTACGGAGGACACAAGCATGTCAAATTCGCCGCCCCGCCCCACAAGAAATTCAACGTATTCCTTGGAACGGATAAGCCCGCTGACAATGCTTTCAAGGCGTTTCTCCGTTTCGGCTGTGTCGGACAGCTTTCTGTGACCGAAAAAGCTGACGGTATATATGTTCATCTCATCACCCGAGAGAATTATATCATCTTTAGTTTAGTATGTCAACGTCTGTGGTTTATTAAATTTTAGTTTCGTTTGGGGTATACTGTATTTTAACAACAGGTAAGGAGGCGGGCGCTATGGATGAACAGTTGCTGATAGTTGGAGAAAGAGTATCAAAACTGAGAAAAAATCTTGGCTTAACGCAGGAAAAGCTGGCTGAACAGGCAGATATCTCCGTTCAGTTTCTTGTGCAGATAGAGCATGGAAAAAAGACGATGAAGATAGGCACACTTCGCAAGCTGTGTTCCGCTTTATCTGTCAGCGCCGATTATCTGATAAACGGCACAGAGGATTTTCAAGGCAGTGCGGAAATCAGTTCTCTGCTTTCACCTCTTTCTGACAGTGACAGGACAAAGGCTGTGAAAATGCTTTCCGCCTTTGCAAAAATAAT
>JAFSHE010000388.1 GCA_017440445.1 Oscillospiraceae bacterium
CATTTTTATATTTTATCATTTATTACGCAAAATGTAAAGCTTTTCACAACCGTTTTTCTTTGTGCACTTTTAACAAAATTGACCTATGGTATTTCTCAATCCTCCGCTTCATCTTTTCCTTGTAAAATTTTATCTTTTGGTGTATAATGATTACATAGATTGTAATGGGTGAAGTATACTTATTTTTAGGATGACAAACTATTTTCTCTGCTTTTCCCTTTACAAAAAACCTTTTAACGGAGGTGCACTTAGTGAGTGACAACAGCTTAAAATGGATACCACTCGGCGGCATGGATCTATCCGCGGCTAACCTTGCAGCAGCTGAAAAGCTGCGCAGATTCGGCTTTGCGATGATGTTCAACGAGTTCGGTTCTGAGAAGATGACAAAAACAGGTCTTTGCATCTATGATGTTCTTGCCGAAAAGGAAAGACCCAATATCCTTCTTATTACATCAAATTCCGAGCTTTACAGCTGGCACAGAATACTTATGACAGGCATAGGCGCTGATTTCAAGATCATCAGTGGCGGTACAAATGCTATCGTGTTCTTTTCCAAGGACTGCCCCAATCTGTATCTGATGTCTGCGGAGGCTCTGGAAAAATCCAACAGACTCAAGGCAAAGGCTGACGTGGGCTTTGTGTGGGATCTTATCATTATCGATGAGGAGCACAGCATCGGCGTGCCTGATTATGCTTATTATAAGAATAATATTCCGTGGAAGTGCGATAGGCTTCTTGTTACAGCTGCTTATCCTGCAAAGAAAGAGGATAATGTGGCTGCTGTCAGAGAAATGGTACAGGCTCTGCTGACAGACGCTTCCGACGCTGATAATATCGAGCTCAGCATAGACGCAGCGAAGCTTGACGCGGATTCTCCCGTGATGAGATATTTTGACAAGCGCGTTTACGATGGCTCTATGAAGCGTAAGGTCACGATCCGTGAATACAGCTTCGAGGAGAGCGCGCTGAACGGTCTGCGCCGCAGGATAGATCTCAGATCGGGTCTGCCTGTATACAAGTTCGGCGGCAATATCTACGAGGATTACGACTGCGAGCTGAAGAACCTCTATCAGAAATCTACATATACACGTTCGGAAGTGGAGGAGCTCCGCAGCTTTGATAAGAAGCTCGATAGCTTTATTACACTTATGGAGCAGATACTTGCCGATGAAAATAACAGGGCAATGGTATATTGCTGCGAAAAGAATACCGTTGATTATCTCAGAAAGGTGCTTGCAAGTCTGTTCGGAAAGAGTGCCGTAAAGGTAGCAAACGGTGAGCTGTTCACCAATGAGGATGTTGTAAGAAAGCTTCAGGTGGACGATAAGATAGTATATCCCAGAGTGGTGCTCGGTGTTGATAGCCTCAGTGCGGTAGGCGATGCGCTTGACCGTATCGGTTACATAATCAATTATGAGCTTCCGTCCTCTGCGGCACAGCTTGAAAGAAGAATGACACGTCACGGTGCAAAGAATGAGGAACAGCGTGAGTTCATTATCTTCCGTGATACCAACAAGCTGTTTGATTCTCGTATGCTGGATAAGGCAATGTACGGCAGTCTCGCTTCGGGCTTCTGCTATGGCGTGCCGTCCAGAAACATTCTGCTGGATATCGAAAACAAGGGCGAATACATGGCGAATGTGTTTGATGACCTGAAATATGTTGTAAGCTACTCCAATGAAGTAGATAATTGCTTTGATCTTATCAAGAAGTTCAAGGGCGATTATGCGGCATTTGGTACTGAAAAGATCAGCACAGCAAAGCATCTGGCTGAGTTCTCCGA
>JAFSHE010000389.1 GCA_017440445.1 Oscillospiraceae bacterium
AAGACTGGTATGATTTCCGTAGCGATGTATATGCGTTCTGGTCAGATCTCCGCGGAGAAATGTGGGATGATGACCAAGAAAAAGCACTTGAAAAAATCGAAGATTTCCGCGAAGATATCGAAAAAATGAAAGACTAACAAAAACCACTCCCTGCCACTCATGTGACAGGGAGCTTTTTTATTCACTTAAACCTCAAACTTGCCCTCGGCAAAATCGAATGTTCTGAAATAATCCTCGGGAGTTTCAGCGCGGCGGATAAGCTTCACGCTGCCGTCCTCTCTGAGCAGAAGCTCTGCGCTTCTGAGCTTGCCGTTGTAGTTGTAGCCCATTGAGAAGCCATGCGCGCCTGTGTCGTGGATCGCAACATAGTCGCCGATGTCGATCTTCGGGAGCATTCTGTCGATAGCGAACTTGTCGCAGTTCTCACACAGACCGCCTGTAACATCATACATATGATCGCACTCTGCGTTCTCCTTGCCGAGTACTGTGATGTGGTGGTAGTTACCGTAGATAGCGGGACGCATAAGGTTTGCTGCACAGGCATCAAGTCCGATGTACTCCTTGTGGATATGCTTCTCACGAATAGCCTTTGCGATAAGGTGACCGTAAGGCGCAAGCATGAATCTGCCAAGCTCTGTGAAGATAGCAACATCACCCATGCCTGCGGGAACGAGTATCTCCTCGTAAGCTTCCTTTACCTTTGCGCCGATAACGGCGATATCGTTTGCGGGCTGATCGGGCTTGTAGGGGATTCCAACGCCGCCCGAAAGGTTGATGAAGCTGAGTTCTACGCCTGACTTCTCCTTTATTTCAACAGCTGCGCGGAACATTATTCTCGCAAGGGTGGGATAGTAGTCGTTTGTCAGTGTGTTGGAGGCAAGGAATGCGTGCATGCCGAATTTCTTTGCGCCCTTCTCCTTGAGGATGCGGTAGCCCTCGATTATCTGCTCGTGGGTGAAGCCGTACTTTGCGTCACGGGGAGTATCCATTACATTGGGGCTGCCGTCTGTCTTGAACTCTCCGCCGGGATTGTAGCGGCAGCAGATGGTTTCGGGGATACCTGTCAGCTTGTCGAGAACATCGATATGTGTGAAGTCATCCAGATTGATGATAGCGCCCAGCTTGTGCGCAAGCAGGAAGTCCTCATCGGGGGTAGCGTTGGAGCTGAACATGATATCATGCGCCTTGCCGCCTACCTGGTCGCTCATCATAAGCTCGGTGTAGCTGGAGCAGTCGAAGCCGCAGCCCTCCTCCTGAAGCACCTTCAGGATAAAGGGGTTGGGAGTAGCTTTAACAGCGAAGTACTCACGGAAGCCCTTGTTCCATGCAAAAGCCGCCTTCAGCGCACGGGCATTCTCACGGATGCCCTTTTCGTCGTAGATGTGGAAGGGTGTGGGATAGGTCTTTACTATCTCCTCGATCTGTGCCTTGGTTACAAATGGAGTTTTCATTGTTTGTCGTTCCTTTCTATGTATGGCGGATGCCCGCCGAGTTTTTCCGTTAAGTTAGTTCAATCTAACTGTTTATATATTAGCACATACTGAGCCGATTGTCAAGCTTTTTTATAAACAAAGGTGAATATTATATATTCAATATTTATTATACCAAAATCCCCGCCCTGACAGGACGGGGAATACAAGTCATTGTACTGTATTGCTTTCAGTTTGCGAGGTATCATCTTCAGCAGCACGGGAGCTTTCCCACTCAGCCAGAACATCACTGTAAGTCGTGCCGTCCTCAAGGCAGGAGACCCTAAACTGCAGATCAATGATATTAGGGTCGATTATAGGCTCTTTTCCCTCTGTTATTGCCATCTGGCAAAGAATGATAAGAAAAAAGGTGTCAACCGCAAGCCACACAGCAAGAACGATAATTATGATGTTCCTGATTATGTTTTTGGTCTTATCGGACATAATAGCACTTCCTTACTGTCAGATTATCTCTGAGATGGTGTAATTGAATACCGGTTCTCCGGTGCTGCCGTCTTTGTGGAAAATAAACTGCGCTTTAGAACAAACTGTAGCTGTTGTCCCAGTATATAAAATTTTCGTCTGTTGAAATAGTCCAAAAGCAATCGTTACAGTATTTTGGTTTACCCAAGCATTATATGCCGTGTTAAAAACGCGTGGAGTTACTTGATAAACATTTTCAAAGATAAATCCTGTAGATATTTGATAACCTCGCGGAAGACCGTTTTCGTCACCGCAGAAAATGGGAGTAGCGAAATCACCATTTGAAATATCTATCTGACCATTGTATGAGCTACCGTTAATATCTATCTCCTGATCAGTCTGCACACTTGCAACGCTCACTCCATCGTTTGAAGAACATGGCATAGCTTCATCAAGGTTTATTACCAGATAGGTTTCTCCGTCAAGTACAGTATAGTACTGTCCATTCTCGACATAGCACTGATATTCGCCTACCTGAACGGTTTCTTTCAGCGCAACAGTACTGTCGGCAGAAATGCTCTCTGCACTGGCTGACATTCCTATAGATAAGAATGTTGATAAAGCGCATACCAAAGACAAAACTTTTTTCTTCATAACAAAACCTCCATTAAAATTATGTAATGTGCTAAAGGGACAATTTCATTATAACACTCACTACAGGTTCTGTCAACATAAAAATGAAATTTTTTACCAGTACAGCAGCCAGCGTTATGTTCATTCTGATCTCACATTATACTATACCTTTTTCAGTCTTACACCCTACCCACAACAGTTATCACAAAAACTGCGGCAAGGAAGATATACGCCGCCATGATACAGCCCTTTCTCAGCCTGTGGAACTGCGCCTCGGTGTAGTCCTCGGGGCGGGTGACGAGGTTTGTTCCCTGCGGCCACACCGAGCATACCGTACATATCCCGTAGAGGATGCCGTTGCATAGTATCATAAGTATCGAAGCCCCCGAGAGATATCCCACCGCAATAAGCACGATATACAGCACGGTAAGCGCACCGAAAAGCGCCGCACATATTATCTCGGCTATCTTTTCGCCCTTAGTGAACAGAATTTTATCGGGTATCTTCATGGCGTATTTCCTTTCTATAAGCCGAACGGGATGAAACGTATCACAAACACCACGGAAACTATGATAATGCCGCCTGTAATACAGCTTCTGCGGACGGTGCGGCATTCCTGCTCCGAGGTATCGTCGCCGCTTTTATTGACCCACTCGGGGCGAAGTGCAAGCAGCGACAGCGGAACAAATATCACCGCCGAGGTCGCCGCCTGAAACAGTGCAAACGGCAGCAATATAAGCTGTCCCCTGTCAGGGCGAAGGGCTGTAAACGTGACTATACATTCTCCCGTATAAAACAGCAGTGCAAGTGCGAATATCACCCAGCTTATCACATAGGCGGTCTTTTCGCCGTCGGTAAAGGGTATTTTACCTGCTTTCATAAACGTCCTCCGTAATATTCAGAGTATCCCTTTCAGCTCCGAAAGGCTGTCTATGGTGAAATCGGGGCGAAGCTCCTCCGAGGTAACGGTCTGCATGCCGCCCCACTCCTGCCTTATCCACACGGTCTTAAAGCCGAGAGCCTTTGCGGGGGCGATGTCATTTGTCAGCTTGTCGCCCACCATCACGCACTCGTGAGCCTTTGCTCCCGCCTTGTACAGTGCGTCAAGGAATATTGCGGGCTGAGGCTTTGAAACTCCCTGCTCCTGCGATATGACTATCACCTCGAAAAGGTCGTACAGCCCGAATTTACGAAGTCTGTCACGGGCGTCAAGCGCCTGATTTGCGATGATACCCAGCTTATAGCCACGGGCTTTCAGCGTTTCGAGGACTTCTTTCGCCTCGGGATAGGGTATCTCGGGAGCGCTGTTCCATTTTTCCCGCTGAGATATTCCGAAGTGATTCAGCGCAAAGAAGTATTCCATGTCGTTATTCGACGCACCCTCTGCCATCACCCTGCGGAATTCCGCCACGGGGATGCCGTGCTTTTCGCAGGTGCGGAGTATCCTGTCGTCCCATGCGGCGGTTTCGTCGATTATCGTCCCGCCCATATCGAAGAAAAGCCATTTTAATTCTTTATTCATCTATGCTCCTACTAAATTCGTACACGTGACCGTTTCAGCGATTTTTCTGGTTTTGCGAAGCAAAATCGTTGTCGCTCCGACAACGAAAGAAAAATTGCAGCGTTGACGGC
>JAFSHE010000039.1 GCA_017440445.1 Oscillospiraceae bacterium
AATGGAGGAACATACTATGAATTTCTGGGACAAAGTTGCAGGAATATACGACCTCACACAGGCGATAAACGGTAAAGTAAAGTGTGAGATGGCACACATGACAGCAGAGCTTATTCCCGAGGGCGCAAGGGTACTGGATACCGCCGCAGGAACAGGAGCGCTGACTCTGGCAGCATCCCCGAAGGCGACAGAGGTTGTCTGCACTGACCTGTCGCTTCCCATGCTGGACAAAGCTAAAGCAAAGGCAAAAGCTAAGGGTGCGGATAACATCCGATTTGAGGCACGCAATATCTTTGACCTTGCAGACGAGGACGAAAGCTACGACATTGTAATGGCGGGGAATGTTCTCCATCTGCTTAACGACCCCGAAAGGGCAGTAAAGGAGCTTGCACGGGTCACTAAAAAGGGCGGTCTGCTTATTCTCCCCACATTTATGCTTGGGAAAAGGAACGATCTTATACAGCTATACAAAACCGTAGGGTTTGATCCCGCTACAAACTACTCCCCTCGGAAATACCGCAGCATGCTTGAAGGCTGTAATGTGGGACAGGTAAAGGCAAAGCTTATCAAGGGCATCATCCCCTGCTGCTTCGCCGTAATAAAGAGAACATAATTCGAAAGGAACAACACCATGAAAAAGACATTCAAACTCATCGATCTTGACTGCGCAAACTGCGCCGCAAAAATGCAGACAGCTATCGCAAAGCTGGACGGAGTAAGCTCCGTCAGTGTAAACTTCATGACACAGAAGCTTACACTTGAAGCAGATGACGATATCTTTGACGAGGTACTGAAAAAAGCCGCTGACTGCATAAAGAAAGTAGAGCCTGACTGTAAGATAAAAATGTGAGGACATCATGACAACTAAACAAAAGAAAATGCTGCTGAGAATAATCATCTCTGTAATAATATTTGCAGGAGGAATAACAGCCTCCGCACTTCTCCCCGAGGACGGAGAGCTTACATGGCTGATAAAGCTGTGTATCTTCGGCGCAGCCTATATACTCATCGGCTGGGATGTTATATGGAAGGCTATCCGCAACATAGCTCACGGACAGGTGTTTGACGAGAACTTCCTTATGACGATAGCGTCGATAGGAGCTATGGCAACAGGCGAATATATGGAGGGCGCTGCGGTAATGATATTCTACCGTATAGGCGACCTGTTTGAGTCGGTGGCTGTCGGAAAATCCCGCCGCTCTATTGCGGAGATGGTAGATATCAACCCCGAATTTGCAAATGTTGAGCGAGATGGCGAGATTACCGAGGTCGAGCCTGACGAGGTAGAGGTCGGTGAAACAATAGTCATCCGCCCGGGCGAGCGTATTCCCCTTGACGGCAAGGTGATATCAGGGTCCTCAGGGATTAACACATCCGCCCTCACAGGAGAAAGCGCCCTGCGTGAAGTGACAGTGGGTGACGAAGTGATCAGCGGATGCATCAATACTTCAGGTCTTATCAAGGTATGCGTGAGCCGTCCCTACTCTGACTCCACCGTTGCAAGGATACTGGAGCTTGTGGAGAATTCCTCGGAAAACAAGGCAAAGACAGAAAACTTTATCACGAAATTTGCCCGTGTATACACTCCCATAGTGGTGTCAAGTGCGGTGGCACTGGCTGTGCTTCCTCCTTTGTTCACGATGATCACAAGCGGTACTGCCGACTGGAGGGGCTGGCAATACCGTGCGCTTACATTCCTTGTAGTTTCCTGCCCCTGCGCACTGGTTATATCTGTTCCCTTGTCCTACTTCGGCGGAATAGGCGGCGCCTCAAAGCACGGGATCATGGTAAAGGGCGCTAACTTCCTAGAGGCTCTCTGCAAGGCGCAGACCTTTGTATTCGACAAGACAGGCACCCTCACAAAGGGCAGCTTTGCAGTGACGGAAAATCATCCCGTCGGCATAAGCGAGGAGGAGCTTCTCTCCCGCTGTGCAGCCGCAGAAAGCTACTCTACCCACCCGATAGCACTGTCGATAGTGAATGCAGGAAAAGACCTTTCCATGCAGCTGTCAGCAGACAGCGCCGAGGAGCTTGCAGGCTTCGGAGTTCGTGCAGAAATTGGCGGAAAGACCGTCTGTGTAGGAAACGCACGCCTCATGGAACAATGCGGTGCAGAGTTCATTAACCCCGAAAGCGCAGGCACTGCTGTTCACTGCGCCATTGACGGAAAATATGCAGGATATCTTATCATCTCGGACGAGATAAAAAGCGGTGCTTCAGACGCTGTAACCTCCCTTAAAAAGATGTGCGGAGCAAAGACG
>JAFSHE010000040.1 GCA_017440445.1 Oscillospiraceae bacterium
ACTGCGGGTTTTCATCCGCTATCTCATCAATGACAGGCGACAGCATTTTGCACGGTCCGCACCAATCCGCATAGAAATCTATCAGTACAGGCTTTGCGCTGCTCCTGACTTCCTCAAAATTCTTCATTCCTGCTTTAATTGCTGACATAGTTATTCTTCCTTTCGTTTTTTCAGATATTTCCGCAAGGATTAGTGTACCACATTTCTGCGGAAAATTCCGTGATAAAGTAAAAATATCGGCGGAGCATTTCACTGCGCAGATGTTGTTTATTCATCACTGTTGATCATCTTCAATGCCTCATCAAACGTTATTTCGCCACGTACTACTTTCAGCATCAGCGAACGCTGCTCGTCCGAGATTTTAAAGCCCTCCATCTTCGTAGAGGCTATTGCGTTATCAACAGCACGCTCGGGTGTCATCTGTGCCATTTTACTCACTCCTGTGTATTCAGATATCCTGAGATCTCCTTATGCAGTGCAGGAAGATCTTCCTTTATCGTATCCCATACGATACGCAGCTTTACGCCGCTGTAACCGTGAACTATCCTGTTTCTCATACCGTAAAGCTGATTCCACGGGATAGTCTTTATCTCACCCTTGCATTCGTCGCTAAGCTCACTTTTGGCAAGCTCGCCTATCTGCATCAGGTTGAATACGCACGCCTCCACCAGCATTGAATTTGCAACAAAGCTGTCAAGGTCATCACAAGCCTTGCAGTATTCCATAATGCTGCGAATGTGCTTATTTATAGCGATAAGAGTTTTTTCGTCATGCAGATTCATATATCGTTACCCCCGTCCGCAGGATCTCACTTTCTATCACCGAGCCCGGCTCGATATCCTGAATGTCGATAAGGTCAACAGGGCAGTCCACCGAGCTGCAAACATCCTCCAGAAGTCCGAAGAACGACAGCCCTTTCAGTCCGCTGTCAACCATGATATCAAGATCGCTGCCTGCGGAGGAATTTCCCCTGCTTGCCGAGCCGAAAAGTACGACCCTACGGACATTGTGGCTCTTAAACACAGGCACCAGCCGTTCCTTTATCTCGTTGATGTTATAAGGCATAGTCATTCTCCTTTCTGTGTAGCTTTACTATATTGTACCACCATTCCCACAAAAAATCAAGCCACAAAGTCAAAGCGGTCAGGAGAACCGACCGCTTTAAAATATTATTCACAGGCAATGTAGATATCCATACTCTCTCCATCGGTTTCAAAGCAAGGGATAATGCCCTCCCAGACGTGCTTTAAGCCGTTTATCTTCATATACTCGTCGATAGCCTTATAGCCGTTCGGAATGACCACAAACGGATTGTCAAACGGACTTTCGATATGCACAGCCGCGTATTTCTGCGCTTTCTGCTCCTTGATCTCAAGACCGTCGGGGGTGAGATCATCAGGCAGTACCCATGCGGCGGTGTAGCCGTGCATATTGTACACATTTATCTGCTCCTGAGAAAGATACGGGAAATCCCAGCCGATGACCTTAGGGGAATCAACTCCGTGCTCCTTTGCGATCTTATATATCCTGTCAAGTGCGTCACCCTCGGGGTTGGTGCTTATGGCGGTGTATATCACATATCGGAATGCAGGTACTGTTTCAACTCTCAGATCAGAGTACGCCTCATCAAAAGTGCCGAGATCATCTCTGAAAAGATTGTCAAGGGAGCAGTTAAAGAGTGTGCACAGCTCTATCGCCTTTTCTATCTCGGGCTTGCACTCGTCGTTCTCCCACTTTGACACAG
>JAFSHE010000390.1 GCA_017440445.1 Oscillospiraceae bacterium
GGTTCAGATTCGAATAAGAGAGGTCAAAACGTCATGACAGGAACAGAAATAGCCGCCCTTTGCATAGCAGGCGCAGGAGTACTGCTGATCTTCCTTTCGCTGATCTTTTTTTCGCATTCCAGTAAGGTGAAGCGCAGCTGCACTGCTCAGACAACGGGTAAGGTGGTGCGTTACCGCTGTGTGGGTCATGATAACGGACGTACTTATGCTCCTGTGGTGGAGTACAGTGTAAATACGATGCTGTATGAAGCGTACAGGCGTTATAAGGGTGTTGTTCATTCTCACAGGACATCATTTAATAAAAGCGAGTGCGAGATCTATGTTTCAAAACGGGATGTTCTGCACGTTAAATGCGTAGGGCTGAGTGTGGATATCGGAGCTGCAATGCAGGAGCGATGGCCGCTCGGCAGTAGCATGGCGGTGTACTATGATCCCGAAGATCCAAAGCGCGGCTTTGTCGAAAAAGTCGTTGTGATAAGCGATACCGTTGGAGTGGTGCTGCTTTGCGTCGGACTTGGCCTGCTGGCACTGGCAGGGCTGTTTTATATGATATTCTGATATACTTCGACCTGAGGGCATGATGCTCTCAGGTCGTTTTTTGCTTTGTTTCTGGGTTTGTTACCGTTTTGTAAGAAAATTGTAACTAAAATGTACTTGAATTTTAATGTGACATTCTGTATAATATATACATAAGACAAGATATATGAAAAGGGAAAGTATAAAGAAGTACGGTCTGACATACAGCGAGAGGTGACACAATGAAGAATAACATCCTGCTCATTCTTGCAGTGACTGTGATCAGTATAGGAATAATCGTGGCTACTGTTATGATAAGCGGTGGCGATAGCGGTGACGAAAGCTCTTCTTCTCAGCCTGTGCAGCGCACCAGCAGCACATCTGATATATATGTACAGCCCACGGAGGATACGCCGCTGGCGGCTTCGCCCGTTACCACAGAGCCTGTTGAAACATCCGCTCCTGCGGAGAGTGCAGAGGCTTCCTATGACAGCGCTGCGGCTGACGGAATAATATCCACGGCACATTCGCTCATCGGAATCGATTTTGCCGAGGGCGGAGATACGCCTGACGCAGGCTTTGATAATTCGGGATTTATATACTATGTCCTGCGTGAGAATGGCTATATCACCTGTCCGCGCGGACTTAAAGCACAGTCTGAAATGGGCGCGGCGCTTGCGTATGATGAGCTTCGTGCAGGTGATCTTGCATTCTTTTATGATGAGGAAAAGCAGTCTGTGGCTTTCGGAGGAATCTATTGCGGTGACGGATTGATGATCGCATGTCTTATGCCCGGTACACAGGTAAAGGAGATAAATATCACGAGCCCGTATTATACCGAGCATTTCTGCAACGGAATAAGCATCACTTAAAATCGACGAATTTTGATGACCGTATCGTAACAGATGCGGTCATTTTTATTGACAATAATGGTTGACAGTGCTATAATTTAAATGTAGATTTCAGTTTACATTATGAAACACAGAAAGGAATCTGAATGGCAGAAGTAACTATAAATATGGAAAGCATGGAGCAGCTTCACGCTGTTTTCGGCGATCTCGACAGCAACGTAAATCTGATACAGAAAGCATTCGATGTAACGATATTCAGTCGTGGCAGCGATATCAAAATAACAGGCGAGGAGCATGCAGTTTCCTGTGCGGAAAAGGCTATGCAGTCGCTTTCCAAGCTGTATTTCAAGGGCGAGGCTCTGAACGAGCAGTCAGTGCGCTATGTCATCTCAATGGTGAATGATGGCACGGAGAACGAGGTTGAAACGATGTCCTCCGACTGCGTATGCGTGAGCTATTCCGGTAAGCCTATCAAGCCTAAGACTCTGGGTCAGAAGAAATACTGCGATATGATAAGAAAGAACACCATAACCTTTGGCGTCGGCCCTGCGGGTACGGGTAAGACCTATCTTGCCGTTGCGCTGGCTGTAAGTGCGTTCAAGGCACATGAGATACAGCGTATCATCCTGACGCGCCCTGCGGTTGAAGCAGGCGAGAAGCTGGGCTTTCTTCCAGGCGACCTCCAGAACAAGGTAGATCCTTATCTCCGCCCATTGTATGACGCGCTGTTTGAGATGTTCGGTCAGGAGGCGTTCAATCGCCATCTGGAGCGTGGATCTATCGAGGTAGCGCCGCTTGCGTACATGCGCGGACGTACTCTGGACGACAGCTTCATCATCCTTGATGAAGCACAGAACACCACCCGCGAGCAGATGAAGATGTTCCTGACGCGTCTTGGCTTCAACAGCAAGATGGTCATCACAGGTGATATCACACAGATAGATCTGCCTGAGAGCACCCGTTCAGGTCTGGTGGAGGCACTCAAGGTACTGAAGAATGTGGATGATATAGCACAGAACCGCTTCAGCGATAAGGATGTAGTCCGCCATAAGCTGGTGCAGGATATCGTTAAGGCATACGAAAGCTACAGCGGACAGGATACCCGGCAGAAAAAAGACTTCAACAGGAGATAAGACATGAAGATAGAGATATTTCTCAGCGATGAGCAGGAGAAGCTTGCACCTCCCGAGGATATGGAGCAGCTTATTGAAATGTGCACCCGTGCAGCCCTTGAAGAGGAGCAGATCGATGAGGACGCTCAGGTCTCAGTAACATTGGTGGATAACGAAGCTATACGGGAGATAAACAACGAGCACCGTGGTATCGATAAGGCGACAGATGTGCTTTCGTTTCCTCTCGGAGATGAGGACAGCTTTGACACAGACCCCGAAACAGGCGCGATACTGCTTGGCGATATAGTGATATCCCTTGAGCGTGCAAAGGAGCAGGCTGAGGAGTACGGTCATTCCTACCGCCGTGAGGTGGCGTTTCTTATAACACATTCGCTGTTCCATCTGCTGGGCTACGATCATGTAGACAGCGAGGAGGACGAAAAGCTGATGTTTGGTAAGCAGGACAAGGTGCTTGAAAAGCTGGGTATCACCCGCGAGGCATGATATGAAAAAGTTTCTGAAAGGCTTTGTTTATGCAGGTCGCGGCTTTTGGTGTTGCCTTAAGGAGCGAAATTTCCGCTTTCATCTGTGTGCTGCGGCACTTGTGATATTTGTTGCGACAGGTTTTTATGAGCTTTCCCGTGGCGAATGGGCGGTGCTGCTGCTTACCATAGGTTCGGTTCCTGCTTTAGAGGCTGTGAACACCGCTCTTGAAAAGCTCTGCGACAGAGTGGATAAGGAGCATAATGAGCTTATCAGCTGCTGTAAGGATTGCTCTGCGGCGGCTGTACTGATAGCGGCAATAGCGGCAGTTGGTGTAGGAATAGCGCTTTTCGGAGATGCTGAGAAGCTCCGCGCGATGCTGCGATACTTTTTCTGCGATGCTCTGCACGCTGTATTATTGCTGCTTGTGCTTGCGGGTGCAGCGATGGCGGTGTTTATTCCCGAAAGAAATAACAAAAAGGACGGTAAATAACTTGCCGTCCTTTATTATATTATTCTGTTTTTCCAAGCTGCGCCGAGATGTATTTTGCCACTTCGTTCTGAGGGATTCCCAGCACGAAAGAAAACTCGTGGTCAATAAGAGCTTCGGCGGCTTTCATTGCTTTTTCGTCAGCGGCAAGCAGCTTTTTGCCCTGCGACAGACGCTCCTGCTTTTCCAGATACAGCGAATGCAGCA
>JAFSHE010000391.1 GCA_017440445.1 Oscillospiraceae bacterium
AGTACGCCGCAGTATGCGATACAGAACTGTACCATAAGCTCCTTCTTGGAATCGTGTGCGATAAGTGCAATATTCATGATGGAGTTCCCTCCTTAAAATTAGTTGATGTTGATTGTCAGCGGAACATCGTCGCCGATAATTCTTCTTGCGATAGCTGCATAAGCCTTTGCGCCGCCGCAGTTGGGAGGCAGCGGCTCGCCCTTTGCGCCGCAGATCTTGATGTTCATATCCTCGGGTACTACGCCGATAAGCGGAATACCAACGCTGTCCATTACCTCGTCCAGGTCGTACAGGATATCCTCGTCCTTGAAGTTGGGGCTTACCTTATTGATAACAAGACGCTGGTTCGTACAGTTCTTTACGTAAAGGAAGTCGGAAAGGATAGCACCGTCACGTACACAGACGGTATCGGGAGTGGTTACCATAAGGATAAGCTCTGCCGCCTTGATAACGCTGAATACGGAGCTGCCGATACCAGCGGTATCCATGATGATGTAGTCGAAATGCTTGCGCATCTCCTCGCATACTTCCATGATCTTTTCGGGATTGATATCGATGAAAGGATTTCGGGTAGCGCAGACGAGATACAGATTGTCCACACGGTCTACCTTTGTGGTTGCTGTAAGGATGTCTATCTTGCCCTCAAGATACTCACCGATGTCATGCTTTACCTTATCCTTGATACCGAGCATGATATCCTGACATCTCAGACCGAAGTCAAGCTCTACTACCAGAGTCTTTTTACCGAGCGCAGCAAGTGACGAAGCAACATTTGCAGATGTTGTGGATTTACCCGTACCGCCCTTACCGGCTGTAACTGCAATTATCTGTGACATATTTTTCCCCTCTCTGTAATATGATCTGTATTTTCTATTTACAAATGAGCATAGCTCTAGTCAGATAATACCTTAGTATTATTTTATCACAAAAACCCGATTATGAAAAGCCTTTTTTGAAAGATTGCAAAAGTTTGTGAATTATCCGCAATAAAACTTGAAAATCCTTGTGCATTTTCAACAATGAAATTCACAGCGGGTCAACTGCGTTGCCGTCCTCATCGTCTTCAGGGTCGAATTCACGGGTAAGATATGCGCTGATAAGGTTGGCTACGATATGTCTGCTGTACTCGCCCTCCTCCATCAGCACACCGAAGGCTATCTCGGGGTCATCTGCGGGATAAAAGCCCACTATCGCCGAGTTATAGATATCTGCGGTCTTCTGCGGAGTACCTGTCTTTGTCGCCACATCCTCAGGGATGCCCTTGTAATCGTAGATGTTCGCCCACAGTCCTCCCACAGCGAAGCTTGCCGCATTCGATACCATCACCATACCCTCGGTCACAGTGTCGAACACCTCGGAATACTCCGACATATCCTCCACCACCTCGGGAGCAGTTTCGCTGATAAGCTCGCTGTAATCGTAGTTATACACAGCCTTTACGATATGCGGTCTGTATCGTACTCCACGGTTTGCGATGGTCATAGCCTGCACCGCCATGTGCAGCGGAGTAAGAAGGGTCTCGGACTGACCTATTCCCGCCTGCACCACGTCGCCGTTGTTCCATGTCAGACCGAGCTTTTCATACAGCTCCTTGGAGGTCATCTGACCGTTCTCCATATTAAGCTCAAAGCCGAGGTCGGTTCCCACACCGAAGCGTGCCGCCCACTGGGAGAGCCTGTCTATACCGAGCATTCTTGCCGTATCATAGAAGAAGATGTTGCAGGAGTGGCGCAGTGCCATCTCCACATCAAGGTCGCCGTGTCCCCATCTCTGGTGACAGTGGGGAGTAAAGCCGCTTCCGTAATAATAGTATGTTCCTCCGCAGTATATGCAGGTCTCGTCGGTTATAACGCCCTCGGCAAGTCCTGCCGCCGCAGTTATCGTCTTGAATGTGGAGCCTGGTCTGAAGGTTCCGCTGAGCGCACGGTTGAAGATGGGAGAATCCTCCGCATTAAGCACCGCCTCGTAGTTCTCGATAAGCTCGTTGATATCATAGTTCGGGTAGCTTGCCATTGCAAGAACTCCGCCTGTCTTTACATCAAGCACCACTGCCGCACCCGTTGTACACTCCTTGCCTCGTGTATCCTGAGTATAATGCGGCGAGTGCATAAAATTCACGTAATGTGCCAGTATATGCTGAAGCATCTGCTGATATTCTGCGTCTATGGTCAGCATGACGCTGTTGCCCGCAACAGGCTCCTTTATCACCTCGTCGGATATCTCCTGTCCATCAGAGCTGCGGGTGATTGCTCTCGTTCCACGCTCGCCTCGAAGCTCCTCCTCCAGTGCAAGCTCCACTCCCGAAAGACCGATGATGTCGTTCATGGTGTAGCCCGAGGCTTTAAGCTCCGCATACTCCTCCGCCGAGATAGCGCCTACCGTTCCACGAAGATGCGGTGCAAGCGTGCCGTCAAGGTACACCCTGCTCCAGTCCTCCGTGATATCCACACCGGGAAGCAGCATGCTTAGCTCCTTCAGCTCCATCACTGTTTCCTCCGAGATGCCCTTTGCCAGCACGTACTTGTTCTGATAGGAGAAGTCCTTTATCTGCATCTCGTAGCGGACTCCCGCAATAAGGCGGCGCATGCGCTCCTCGTACTTGTCGGATATCTCGTAGACCTCGTACATCTCGTTCATGCAGTTTTCGGCAGTTGCATACACACCGAGGTTAAGCTCCTGCTTAAGGGTATCTATCTGCTTTTCCTTGCCGTTTAAGAATGTATACGGCTGCGTCTTTGATATAGGCAGCGACTCGTTCCACTCCTCGCCGTTCTTGTTGAGGATAGTCAGCACACGGAATATCATATCGTTCTCCGTGCCTGAGATAAGCGAGGACATCTGAAGATTTACGCTGTAACAAAGCTCATTTGTGTTCAGCACAACGCCGGTACAGTCGGATATCATACCACGTGCGGCCTCGATATCCTGCTCTGCGGTATAGGTGCTGCGGGTCATGGCGAGGTACTTCTCGCCGTCGGCAATCTGTATCTGAAGCAGCTTCAGACCGCAGACGAATGCCGATATTATCACTATCGCCGCCAGCACGGCGAAGCGGATATATGCGGAAAATTTAGACATTTTGCCTCCAAAGGTGATTATAATTAGGAATGAGGAGTTAGGAGTGAGGAATTTCGGTGCGCCTACGGCGCATATCGCAATTGCCATCAGACTTATCGGCGACAGCCTGATGATCATATGACATGTCACCTTGCGCTGCACCGATCGTCATAAGGCGATCGGAGAAAAAAGCAGCGTTTACAGCACCGCCGTTTACCCGAGCCTGAGATCGCAGGGTTGACGGCACCGCCGTCAACCCGATCATTCTCTCACCTTATCCACGGACTCCTCTGCGGTCTGCGCTGACTCCTCAAGATGGCGCTGCTCCTTCGGACGGAGCTTCTTGTTTATCAGCCAGACTATGAGGTAAACAGGGAATGCAGCGACCACCGCTCCCGTATAAGCGGGAATGACCGAGCGCACAAAGGATATCCCCGAATCAGCGCCCTCCCACACCCAGTGCAGGAACAGGAAATCCAGAAATCCCATGACAATGCACACCGAGGCATTCAGCAGGAAATGGCTCAGCGCATTGGTCTTTACCCAGAACTGCGAAAGCAGTGCGATAACGGGACAGCACACCAGCAGCCACAGCGAGGAAAATCCCGCAATAGTGCCGCTTGCAATATCCATCATAAGCCCGCAGAACACTCCGAACACCGCCGCAGCGAACTCCCCCTCATACACCGCAACGGCGGTGGCGAGAGGTATCAGCAGCAGCGGGCAGAAGCCCTTTATCAGCGGATTTGTAAGCCATAAATAGAAAATGAGCAATACCGCCGCATAGAGCAGCCAACGCAGAAAACCACGCAGCATGACCCTGCGCGACCGCGCCTTGCTCACTGAAAGTATCTTTTTCATGTTGTTCCTTAATATCGGCCTGTCGGGCTGCGTGTGACGCCTCCCGACTGCCGACCCATGTACTTATTCTTCTATATCGAACGAAAGGCCCTTGCCCTCAAACTCAGTGACAGCAAATACCGTTACCACCTCGAAGCAGTCCTCAACAGGCTCTATCAGCGCATGCTTTGAAAGACCGTTCGGGTCGTCGTACACCTCTTTTACCATGCCGACGATAACGCCCTCGGGGAAAAGTCCGCTGTAGCCCGATGTGGCGACAACATCGCCCACCCTGATATCCGCATCCTTAAGGATGTTGCTCATAAGGCACAGACCGTCCTCCGCCCTTGCGAGGTCATTCTCCATAACTCCCGTCGCCTTTGAGCGCATGCAGGTAACTCCCACGCTTATCTGCGGTGAAAGCAGCGTTGTAACACGTGCATAATTCGGCGCTATCTCGGACACCCTGCCCACAAGACCCACAGGGGTGATTATCGGGTCGTAGAGCGAAAGCCCGTCATCACTTCCACGGTTGATGGTAAAGCCGCCGTAGATATCGTTTGCGTTACGCTTTACTATATCGCAGGGAGCGGAGAAAACAAGGTCCTCATTTTCTTCCTTCAGCCCAAGCATATCACGCAGCAGCTTGTTTTCCTCTTTAAGCTCCTCATAGCCTACGGTATCCTTGTACATCTCGCTGAGCTGCGCACGAAGCTCGTCGTTTTCAGCCTTGTAGGTATCTGCATTGACCAGCTTGTCGATAAAGCCGCCTACTCCGTCGGAGATGGCATTAGCCGCCGTAACAAAAGGATAGGTGACGGTGTTTATTATCTGCTCGGGCACAGTGGCAAAGCCTCCCGAGACCGCAACGTAGGTCATAAGTCCAAGCAGGAGAGCCCCGATACATATAAGAATTTTAAACTTTACGCTGTGAAAAAACTCTTTCATATCCCTCTCCAAAGCAAATTACAGGATATTCCATCCTGCCCGGAATGTGAAAACACGCACAGACAGCGCATCACCCCGAGAGCGTATGCGTTACCTGTGCGGTATATGTCAGATATCAATAGATGGAGTCATCCTCGCTGAGTACATCCTCAAGCTTGTCGATGTTCTCCAGTACCTTGCCTGTGCCGTCTGCAACG
>JAFSHE010000041.1 GCA_017440445.1 Oscillospiraceae bacterium
ACGCTGTTCCGTTTCAATGTATAACTGTAAAAGGAAAGAACAATGAACAAGGTCATCCGAGGAAAAAATGCAAACAACAAAAAAGTAGTCGGGCTGTTCGTGGGACAGGTCATCCTGGGCGTTATGCCTGTGCTGCTGCTTGTTGCATTTGTGGGCTTTAAGCTGTATGACAGGCCTATTATCGCTGCGGTGTTTATAGGTCTTATTTTCCTGTGCAACGTAGCCTACGCCATTCTCGGACGAAGATACTGCGTGCTAAGCTCGGGTGTAAAGGGAGAGAAACGGCTGTACCGTGCGGTCAGAAGGCTCAGCGGCAACAACATCGTTTTCAGAAATCTCCCCGTCCGATACAAGAGGGGCAGGTCGGAGCTTGACCTGCTGATAGTACGTCATACGGGAATAATCATCGTTGAGGTAAAGAACCATTCGGGTACTATCTCGGGCGGATGGAAGTCTGACAAATGGTTACAGAAGAAGTTCTACCGTGACGGAAAAAACTCACAGCAGGAGATGGATAATCCCATCAAGCAGATGCGCAGGCAGCGTGATATCGTTAAGAGCATCCTTACCGCCGCAGGCGAGGATGTGTGGATAGATACGGTGCTGTATTTTTCCTCGCCAAATGCGAAGCTGAGGCTTTCCCTGCGTGAAAACGACTATGTATGCTCCAGCGAGGCAGAGCTTATCGCTTTTCTCGAGGAGTATCAGGGCGGCGAAACGCTGTCCATGTCCCGCATGCAGAGGATAGCTGAGATACTCCGCAAGGCTTCGGGCGAGGCCTGATATGTCATAAAAATATCGTGAAAGAGATCCGTAAAGGGTCTCTTTTTTGTTGTTCTTTACAAAAGTGGCAGGAAACCGCATAATAGCACCGAATGAGAAGTTTTTTGCGGAAAAAGTGTGTAATTCTCAGTTGTGCAGCATGAACAGGGCGAAAAAATTGTTGCATTTTCACAAAAGAAAAATCGCAGGATCTGCATTGTGCCGTGCAGGTCCTGCAATTTTTTTGTTTCGTTCCTTCATAAAAGTTTTCAACAATATCAACGTGGAAAATTGTTAAAATCATCGTTGAAAACGTTAAAATGTTGAGTCTTTTGCGGTGGTTTTCAACATAACTCGAAATAAAATGGCGGTATTATCACATTATCTTCATTTTTCTCTGTTGAAAACGTTGTTGAATACGTTGAAAAAGTGTTGCATTATTTAACCACTTAGTTTCATGTCAATTCATCATTCATCCTTGCCTTGTTAAGATGTTTTAACACTTATAGTAATATTTATAAAACATTTGTCGGTTTGTAATTGTACATTTTGTCAGATATGCAGAACAAAGCGTAAAAGCACGTTTCTTAACATATAATTTATACACAAAAGCATCCATTTATGGTATGATATAGGTGCTAATAAAAAGCAGAAAAAAAGAAAAGAGGACAAAGAAAATGTGGCAGCTTACAACAGAAGAAATGACAAACGAGGACGGAGTTACGTATATCGCCTACGGACTTCGCTGCGGGGATTATCGCATAGCGGATTTCAGCTCCGTTATGGAGGAAACGGAGGCGCTTATCAGCCTTATGAACCGCCATGCGGTATCTCCCATCCATGCCAGGGATGTTATAGAAAACTATTTCGCCGCCCTCTGAGGCACAGAAGGCGGCGAAGGAGTATTAAATTTTATGCGCTTAAAGGAGAGAATATGTCGCATCCTGATTTCGGATGACTATCTCCTCAAGCTCCAGGTCAAGAAGCAGGTCGCAGGCTTCTCGGTATGAAAGCCCCGTGTTTTCCAGCAGCTCGTCCATGGTGAGAGGCTTAGGATAGAGAGCATTTACTATCTTTGCATTCTCCTCGCTCATGGAGGAGGTGTCGGGCATTTTTGCAGGAGCGGAATTTTTCGGTGTTTCGTCTGATGTTTTGGCCGTGGGCTGAGGCTTGTTTTCTGGGATGACGGCACTTTTGGTGGTGCTTTTTGGCTTTGTGCGCTGTGACACAGCGGGAGCAAGTGCGTTTTTTAGTTGCGTCAGTCTATCCGAAAACACAGGTTCTTCTCTGAATGTATCGTATAGCACCTCTGCTATATCATACGCTCCCGAAACGACTGTCGCACCCCTGCGGATAAGCGGAAAAACTCCGCTGAAACGGTCTGCGAAGATATCGTGCGGCGGGATGACGAAAAGCGGTCTGCCCTGCTCGAATGTACGCTCTGCGGTGAGCAGCGCTCCGCTGCGGGAGGCAGCCTCGGTCACGAGAGTACCCATCGCCATGCCTGAGATTATCCTGTTTCGATAGCGGAAGTAGGAGGATGAAACTGTGGTGTGCGGCAGCAGCTCGGATATTATCGCTCCGCCGTTTTCGATGATGGAATTCTTCAGTTCCTCGTTTTCGGCGGGGTAGTTTACAAGTATTCCGCAGCCGAGGACGCCAGCTGTTATTCCGCCCCAGTCGATGGCGGCACGATGTGCGGCAGCGTCGATGCCTACGGCAAGTCCGCTGATGATGGCTGCACCGTTACGGGCAAGCTCCCCGCAAAGTGCGGTGGTGACCTTTCTTCCGTATTCCGAGGGGCTGCGTGGACCTACTGCCGCAACAGACGGGACTTCCCTGAGTGCAGCCAGTGTTCCCTTTACAAAAAGCACTATCGGCGGGTCTGGTATCCTGCGCAGCAGCGGTGGATACTCCTCGTCGTCGAGGGTAAGCATACGTATTCCGTGCTGCTCGCACTCGGATATAATGGCTTTTACATCACGGTTGCGGGTGCGCTCGGCACGCTTTTTCTCCTGCTCGGACAGCAGGTCGCATCTGCCGTCACGCATGGCGCGTGCAGCCTCTAAAGCGGAGCAGTACCGTTTAATCAGTTCTGCGGTGCGGTTATTGTGCGGCAGCATTACCAGCAGTATCCACAGCCAGACTTCAATGTTGTTCATTGTAAGCCTCCTTCAGTGTTGTATGCCAAAAAGGCGGCAGAATGCCGCCTTTCGCTCTGTATATCAGACTTTAAGCACCATGCTGGAGTATGCGGGCAGGGTAAGTCCGCCAAGCTCCACCTCAGTATCGGTCAGCAGGTCGATGGCCTTTCCGCCACGGTTGAGGTTGAATGTGAAAGGCGCTCCGTCAGCGTTGATAAGCGTAATGAGCGTTTCGCTGTCGCAGCTTCTGGAGAAGGCATACTGACGGTTTGTAAGCTGCTCCTGCTTATAGCCGCCCCATGCAGCCGCAGGATGCTCCTTCTGTATCTTTGCAAGCGCTCCGAGGTGAGCGGTAAGGTCGCATATACCCTCGTTCTTCATCTTTTCAAGATCGAACTGAGGACGCAGTGCGTCATCGCCGCCGCCACGCTTGTCGCCGAGCGTGCCGAATTCACTTCCGTAATATACTGCGGGAATTCCCGGCATCATGAACATAAGTGTGTAGATAGGCGCAAGATGCTCCTTAACCTTAAGCATGGACGCAATTCTTGTAACATCGTGGTTGTCCACAAAGGTGAACAGGTGCTTTCCACGGTAGATGCACCAGTTTTCTCCGCCAAACTGACGGTTGATGGAGTGCGCTATCTCGAACATGTTCATGTCGTTGAAGCTGGAGAAAAGTCCCTTGTAGCACTCGTAGTTGGTAACGCTGTCCAGCATTTCGGGGTTCATCCATGTGTTGTAGTCGCCGTGGAGAGTTTCGCCCAGCAGGAAGAAATCCTCTGCCAGCCACTTGCAGTGACCACGCAGCTCTCTCAGGAAGTTGAGATCCAGACAGTATGCAACATCAAGGCGCAGACCATCGATACCGAATTCGTTCTTCCAGCCTGTGATACATTCCTTGATGTAGTTCTTTACATCGGGGTTGTAGAGGTTGAGCTTTACAAGCTCGTAGTGACCCTCCCAGCCCTCGTAGTAGAAGCCGTCGTTATAGGGCGAGTTTCCGTCGCCGATGTGGAACCAGTCCTTTTTTGCGCTTGCGTGCTTGTGCTCACGCACATCACGGAATGCACCGAAATCTCTGCCCACGTGGTTGAATACGCCGTCCAGAACGACACGTATACCGTTCTCGTGCAGGGCGTCGCAGACCTTTTTAAAGTCCTCGTTGGTGCCGAGGCGGCGGTCTATCTTCGTGTAGTCGATGGTGTCGTAGCCGTGAGCCACAGACTCAAACACAGGACCGAAGTATATTGCGTTGCATCCAAGCTCCTTGATGTGGGGAATGTCCTCGATAAGTTTAAGTATCACGTGTGAAGGCTCAGAGCTTTGGTCGTTGACACGCTCGCAGCCGAAATATCCGATAGGATAGATATGATAAAATACTGCATTTTCAAACCAGTTCATAAAAATACTCCTAAAAAAGAAAATTTGTGCCTGCATTCACAGGCTGTTAGTTTATTATACACGAAATCACGAAAGATGTCAAGTTTTTTGTAGAAAATAACCAAACAAAACCAAAAAAGTTTGCACACTTATGAAAATTTAGCACAAACGTATTGAAAACGGTTTCATAAAGTGATATAATAAAACTGCTATTAAATAAGTAAATAATACCACTGTGCCGTGTGTTCTTTGCGGGCAGAGGGATTTATCATATTCGGGAGAGCGTTATGTTCAGAAAAAGTTTTGATAAGATAATATCTATTTTGATAATACTTACGATGCTTGTGTGCTGTGTGCCTGTTTCGGCTTTTGCCGCCGAAAAGGGTCAGGTCGTGGTGGTCGGCGCATGCCCTGACTGCGGCGTATCCGTATCGGGCGGAGCGTATACGGGCTTTGCATACGACTATCTGTGCGAGCTTGCGAAATTCACAGGTCACAAGTATTCCTTTGTGGAGGCTGACAGGGACGAGCTTGTAGAGATGCTGTACGACGGCAGGATAGACATACTTCCCTGTGTCAGCGAGGAGGAATTCAGTGCGTGGGAGGCTACACATTCCATGCAGAGGTCGGTCGATAACGATGCGGCTTCGCCTTCGCTCACTTCCATCGCCCTGATGAAGAAGTTTACAGCAGTGTATGTTCCCGATGGCAGCGAGGATATCGGTTATTTCGACAGCCCGCACATCAATAAGGCGACAATAGGCTACCTCGCCGAGGACAAGGATAAGTATTTTTCGGATGGCGTTTTCATCCGTGGAGATATAGACAAGGCGAATTTCGTTGAGTACAGCACTGAGGTGCAGATGCACGATGATTTCGTTTCAGGCAGGATAGACGCAGTTGTCAAGGAGTGCTTCCGTCCATGGGATGATGAGACCATAGTTTATCAGTATGATACACGTGATTGCTACTTCATGGTTTCTGGTGCTGACCCGCTGCTTGCAGGACAGCTTGATGTGGCGGTAAACAGCGTTTACATGTCCAACAGCAGCTTTGCGGCAAATCTCTACAACAAGCATATAGCGAAGTATGGTGTTCCGAAGTACGCATACAGCGAAACGGAAAAGCAGTTCCTCAGGAATAACTCCGAGATAACCATAGCGTATAATCTCAGCTCCAACTCGATGGAAACATACGACAACAATACAGGCAGACTTACAGGCGCTACGGGTGGTGTTCTGGATACTATCTCAGCGCATACGGGCATGAAGATACGCCTGAAGGTGTGCAATTCCCTTGAGGAGTGTGTATCTCTGCTTGAGCATGGCGAGGTGCGTGCTATCTGCGGCGGCGTAAACGCAGCAAGTATGGAGCCTTTCGGTAATTTCAAGGTGTCCTTCCCCTATTCCACAACGCCTGTTGTGGTGGCGGGGAAAAAAGACGATCCGATGACGTCTTATAAAAAGATCGCTATTCCCATCAGCGATGATGATATCTCGGGATATATCAGGCAGCTGTATGACAATGCTGTAATGCTTCCCTATGACGATGCAAAGGCTTGTATGGAGGCTGTGCGCTCAGGCGAGGCGGATGTTATGTGCGCAGGCGCCTATGAAACGCTTTATCTGATAAGCAACGGCTATGGCGATATGTCAATAATTGACGTAAGCTCTGCTTTCCACAGCGAGTGCTTTGCCTATGTGGAGAACGCTTCGGCGGATTTTACCTCGATAATGGGCAAGAGCATTTCCAGACTTGTAAGTTACAGCTCGGTAATAGGTAGCTACGAAAGCGTTACCGCTGAAACTGTCGGCAGCGGAGGCGGACTCAGCGATTATGCATTATATGTGTTCATCTTTATCTTCGTAATGATTGCAGTCTGCGTGGCGATGATAGTTGTTCTGATACAGGTGAACGACAGACGTACACAGGGAACGGATGTGCTTACAGGCGGCAGAAACAAGTCGAAATTCATCGATGACACAAAGCGTCTGCTTAAAAAGACGCCCGCTGAAAAGCTTGCGGCAGTTCTTTTTGATATCAACAAGTTCAAGTATGTAAACGACCGCCTCGGCTATGAGGAGGGCGACAAGATGCTGGTACGTTTGTACAAGACGGTGGCAGACAACATGGAGGACGGCGAGGTATTCGCAAGACTGTCTGACGACAACTTCGCCTGTGTGATAAAAAATGCGCAGGACAGCGAGATAACAGCAAGATTCAACAACATATTTGCGGAGTTTGAGCGCCGCAACAGCTTGTTTGTGAAATATCCCGTGGTGTTCAGTGCGGGCGTGTGCCGACTTGGTCAGTGCCGTGACGGCGGCAAGGATATCGATATCAACATCGCGATAGACAGATGTAAGATAGCAAAAAGGACATTAAAGGGTCTGCACTATTCCTCTATAGCATTCTATGACGGAAAGATACGTGAAAAGGCTCTGCGTGAGAAGGACTACGAAAGCATCATGCCAACGGCCCTTGAGCAGCGTGAGTTTGAGTGCTATCTTCAGCCGAAGTACGGTCTGAAATCCCGTCATATCGAGGGCGCAGAGGCGCTTATCCGCTGGAACAGCAAGGAGTTCGGATTTGTGTTCCCGAACGAGTTCATCCCGCTCAGCGAGAAGAACGGCTTTGTTGTGGAGCTGGATTTCTTCATCCTTGAGGAGGTCTGCCGTGCTATGCGCAGGTGGATAGACGATGGCAAAAAGCCTGTCGTTATCTCGGTAAACCAGTCAAGGCTGCACCTTAATTACGATGACTATATCTGGCGTCTGCGTGAGATAGTGGATAAGTACGAGATCCCCTACGAGTATATAGAGCTGGAGCTTACCGAGAGCGTTTTCATGGAGAATGCTGATAAGCTGCTTACCATCATGCAGAAGCTGCATGATATCGGCTTCAAGCTGTCGCTGGACGATTTCGGCTCGGGCTACTCCTCGCTGAATATGCTGAAGGATATCCCTGTTGACGTGGTAAAGATCGACCGTGAGTTCTTCAATGGTACAGTAAACTCCGAAAAGGGCAGAGCGGTTATTTCTACCGTCGTGGATCTTGCGAAGAACCTCAACATGGAGGTCATCTCCGAGGGCGCTGAGACCCTTGAGCAGGTAGAGTTCCTCACTGAGATAAACTGTGCTATGGTACAGGGCTACTACTTCGCAAAGCCCATGAACATGCAGGCTTTTGAGGAGCTGTGGAACAAGGATATGGAGCAGCGCAGCGCAGAAGCTCTTGAAGCAGCAGATGCTACTTCCAACGGACAAAAT
>JAFSHE010000392.1 GCA_017440445.1 Oscillospiraceae bacterium
CTCTCGGCTTCGGCGGACACAATGGCTGTCTGTGTATGAAGCCCGTTGAGGACTGACAGAAAGGAGCAATACCATGAGCTTTAAGGATAAGGACACAAAGATCGAGGATACCCTCGAGTGCGTTGAGGCGCTTGCTAAGATAGTTAAGGACAACGACCTCGGCAGGATCAAGATCAGCACAGAGGATATCGATATCGTTATCGAGGCAAAGAGATGCCCTCCTCCCATGCCCGCGGTAATGCCCGCTGTCGGAGCTGTTCCCGCAGCTTCCCGCTCCCGTGGCTGAGGCTGCTTCCGCTGCTGTTGAAAGCGGAAACATCGTTACATCTCCCATCGTGGGAACATTCTATGCAGCACCCTCCCCCGACAAGGCTCCTTTTGTAAAGGTAGGAGATACAGTAAACGCAGGTGATGTTGTTTGCATCATAGAGAGTATGAAGCTGATGAACGAGATAAACTGTGAGTTCAGCGGAAGGGTCGCAGAAATATATGTAGCTAACGGCGAGCCTGTAGAGTATGGTCAGAAGATCATGCGTATCGAATAAGAGGTAAAGAAATGACATTAGATCTTGAACAGATAAAAGAGATAATCCCCCACCGTGACCCGTTTCTGCTTATCGACGAGGTAACAGAGCTTGAACCCGGTGTAAGCGTTACAGCAAAGAAGTTTCTTAAGCCCGATGAGGACTGGTTCAGGGGACATTTCCCCGGACAGCCTGTTCAGCCCGGTGTACTGATGATAGAGATGTTGGCTCAGGCAGGTGCGGTGTGCGCACTGTGTCTCCCTGAGAACAAGGGCAAGATAGCATTCTTTGCAGGCATTGACAAGGCCCGCTTCCGTGGCACTGTTCTCCCCGGAGATACACTGGAGCTTCACGTTGACATGATAGGCAAGAAGGGTCCTATCGGCTTCGGTAAGGCAGTTGCTACCGTAAACGGCAAAAAGGTGGTTACAGCAGAGATATCCTTTGCAGTTGCCGACCCCGCTCCCGCCAAGTAATCATTATATTTCGGAGTTGACACAATAAATGTTTAACAAGATACTTATTGCCAACCGCGGTGAGATCGCCATAAGAATTATGCGTGCCTGCCGTGAGCTTGGTATCAAGACGGTTGCGGTGTACTCCACCGCCGATAAGTCCGCTCTCCATGCGATGATAGCGGATGAGGCTGTGTGCATTGGTCCCGCAGCGACAAAGGACAGCTATCTGAATACAAAGGCTATTCTTGCCGCATGCGAGCTTACTCATGCGGAGGCTATCCACCCCGGCTTTGGCTTCCTTTCCGAGAACGCAAACTTTGCAAGACTGTGCGAAAAGTGCGGTATAAAGTTCATCGGCCCCTCTCCCGAGGTGATGGACGCCATGGGCGACAAGGCTAATGCGAAAAAGACCATGGTTTCTGCGGGAGTTCCCGTTGTACCGGGTTCTGACGGTGTTGTAGCCGACCTTGAGGAGGCTAGGAAGATCTGTGCGGAGATAGGATATCCCGTTATGGTAAAGGCGTCCGCAGGCGGCGGTGGCAGAGGCATCCGCCTTGTGGAGAGGGAAGAAAACCTCGAGGCTATGTTCACAGCGGCTCAGCAGGAGGCTTTACAGTTCTTCGGCAACGACGAGGTGTACATCGAGAAGTTCATAGTTAACCCCCGCCACGTTGAGATACAGCTGCTGGCTGACGAGCATGGAAATGTTGTTCACCTCGGTGAGCGTGAGTGTTCACTTCAGCGTAAAAATCAGAAGGTGCTGGAGGAAAGCCCCAGTCCCATCATGACCCCTGACCTGCGTGAGCGCATGGGAAGTGCGGCGGTAGCTGCTGCAAAGGTAAGCGGCTATCAGAATGCGGGTACTATCGAGTTCCTTGTGGACAAGGACAGAAACTTCTATTTCATGGAGATGAACACCCGTATTCAGGTGGAGCATCCCGTAACTGAGCTTGTTACAGGCATCGACCTTGTCAAGGCTCAGATAAGAGTTGCGGCGGGCGAAAAGCTCTGGCTCACACAGGACGATGTTAAGCTTACAGGTCATGCGATCGAGTGCCGCATCAATGCGGAGGATCCCCGCCATAATTTCCGTCCCTGCCCCGGTAAGATAAAGTCGCTGCATAGCCCCGGCGGATTTGGTGTGCGCATAGACAGCGCAGTATACACAGGATATGAGATAACCCCGTTCTATGACAGCATGATAGGCAAGCTGCTGGTGACGGCTCCCACACGAGAGGAAGCTATCATGAAGATGCGTGTTGCTTTGTCTGAATTCATAATCGACGGTGTTGATACTAATATTGATTTCCAGCTTTGCCTGCTGAAGGACGAGGATTTTGAGAAGGGTAACTTCGATATCGGTTTCCTCGGCAGAAAAAATGTGATGGGAGAGTGAGTCTGAATGGCACTTGAAGATCTGTTTAAAGTCGTAAAGGAGCGCTTTGGCGCAGAGCTGCCTCAGCCTGCCTCCGAAAAAGAGGTGGAGATACCTCAGGACCTGCTGTTCAAATGTCCCCGCTGCTCCAATGTTATCTATAACGAGGAGTTTGAGCGTGCCATGAAGGTGTGTCCCAAGTGCAGCTATCACGCACGTCTTACATGGAAGGAGCGCCTTGACCTCACCGTTGATAAGGGCAGCTTTAAGGAGTTTGACGGCGATATGCACTCCCTTAATCCCATCGGCTTCCCAAAGTACGAGGAGAAGGTGGAAAAGCTTTCCGAGCAGGTGGGCATGAACGACGCTATCAA
>JAFSHE010000393.1 GCA_017440445.1 Oscillospiraceae bacterium
CTACTGTGCCGTTGTCCTTAAGGTACTGCTCGATAGTACCCTCGCAGCGGAAGTTTGACGGCTTCTCGCAGAACTCGCGCACGATGTATCCGCCTGCCATCACCTTATCGGAAGAAACATTCTCCTTGTTTACGCCGTAGTTGCCTACGAGAGGAAAAGTCTGCACGATAAGCTTGCCGCAGTAGCCTGCATCTGTCAGTATCTCCTGAAAGCCTACGACAGAGGTGTTGAACACTACCTCTCCGAACACCTTGCCCTCAGCGCCAAAGGACTTACCCTCAAAAACTGCACCGTTTGCAAGAACAAGGCTGGCTTTTTTGCTGTTCTCAAATATCATTTTCTGCCTCCGTATATATTTATTTCTTTTGATTTACTTATTGATAACGATCTTGCCTACAAAGCTCATGATATCGTCTCTCATGCGGATAGCTTCTCTGCGTGCTGCCTGTGCGTAATCACGCTCATCGCACTTTTCTTTCTGGTATGCACACATGATGCCTCTGGAGCTGTTTACGATACCGCCCAGACCGTTCTTGTCAAACGCTGCTGCGATATCCTTAGCGCCTGCGCCCTGTGCACCGTAGCCGGGGATGAGGAAGAATGTGGTGGGCAGCGCCTCTCTCAGATATACGATCTGCTCGGGGTATGTCGCACCAACAACTGCGCCTACGCCGCTGTAGCCGTACTTGCCGGGAAGCTCCTTGCCCCAGCCCTCGCACATATGACCCATTACTTCATATATGGGCATATTCTCGATCTTTCTGTCCTGAAGCTCGCCCGAGGAGGGATTGGAGGTCTTTGCGAGGACGAAGATACCCTTGTCATTCTCGCGGCAGATGTCAAGCAGGGGCTTGATACCGTCAGAGCCGAGGTAGCCGTTTACTGTCAGAGCGTCTCCGATGAAGGGCTCGTACTCCTTGCTGCCTACCTTTACCTTACCGAGGTGAGCTGTCGCATAAGCCTCCATAGTTGTGCCGATGTCGTTTCTCTTACCGTCTGTGATAACGAACATACCCTTCTCGCGAGCGTACTCCTGTGTCTTCTGCAGAGCCTTCATGCCTGCGGGACCGTACATCTCGTAATAAGCAGCCTGAGGCTTTACTGCGGGAACTATATCGCAAAGCGCGTCGATCAGACCCTTGTTGAACTCGAGCAGTGCCTTTGCAGCGCCCTTGAGGGTCTCGCCATACTTTTCAAAGCACTTCTTTCTGATGTACTCCGGTACATAGTCGAGCTTGGGGTCAAGTCCTGCAACGGTGGGATTCTGGGTCTTTTCGATCTTCTCGATAAGTCTGTCAAATGACATGGTGTTCTACCTCTCTTTATATTAATTTTAATTGTTTACTGAATTTGCTTTACTGCCAGCCTTATTTATCCTCGTAAACGACTTCGCCGTCTACGATGGTGTACTTAACTCTTCCTCTGAGCACCTTGCCCTTGAAGCAGGTGTTCTTGGATTTGGAGTGCAGCTTTTCGGGAACTACCTTCCACTCCTCGTTAGGGTCGAATATGCAGATATCCGCCACATCGCCCGGCTGCAGCGAGCCGCCAGGGATGCTGAGTATCCTTCTGGGATTTACGCACATCAACGCAACTATTCTGGAGAGCTTTACCTTGCCTGTGTGGTACAGCGCAGTGAGTGTAGCAGCAAGGGATGTTTCCAGTCCCACAACTCCGTTTGGAGCTTTCAGGAAATCCGCCTTTTCTTCAGCAGTGTGGGGAGCGTGATCAGTTACGATGCAGTCGATAGTGCCATCGCAGATACCCTCTGTGATAGCCTTTACATCGTCTGCGGTACGCAGCGGAGGATTCATTCTGTAGTCTGCGTCACGGGTACGCAGCTTTTCATCTGTCAGCATGAAGTAGTGCGGACAGGTCTCGCTGGTGACCATCGTGCCGTATCTGGAGGCTACTCGTATGTTCTGCATGCTCTGCATGGTGGAAACATGTGCAATATGGATAGGCATTTCAAGGTCTGTGGCAATGGTTATCTCACGATTGGAGATGATATCCTCGCTGAGTCGGTGCATTCCGGGCACTCCCAGCTCCTTGGATACCTTGCCGCTGTTCATGATGCCGCCCGATATTATATCAAGATCCTCACAGTGGGAGATCACCTTGAGGCCTGCATAATGAGCTTTAACCATCGCTCTTGCCATAGTCTTTGCGTTCTTTACGGGTCTGCCGTCATCGGATACCGCAACACAGCCTGCGTTGCGAAGCTCCTCGAAATCGCACAGCTCCTCGCCCTTGAGACCCTTTGTGATGCAGCCAACAGGATAGACCTTGGTCTTGGACTGCTTTGCTTTTTCTATGATGTACTTTACAGTTTCAGCATTATCGACCGCGGGAGTGGTGTTGGGCATACAAGCCACCGCAGTAACACC
>JAFSHE010000394.1 GCA_017440445.1 Oscillospiraceae bacterium
GAGGGCGCAGAGAGATATTCGCTCTCCATCTACGATCCCGAAACAGGTAAGTATACTCTCAGATCTTCAAAGATCACAAGAACTACTTATACAGCCTCCGCTCTCACAAACGGCGAGGAGTATGTATTCCTTATCCGTGCGTATGTGAACGGCGCATGGAGTCCCTACACAGAGGAAGATTTCGTCAAGGCTACTCCAGCAGCAAAGCCCACAAACATCAAGGCGACAGCAGGCGACGGCAAGGTAACATTCACATGGACGGGAGTCGAGGGTGCAGAGAGATATTCTCTGTCCATCTACAACCCCGACACAGGCAAGTATACACTGAGATCTTCAAAGATCACAAGAACTACTTATACAGCCTCCGCTCTCACAAACGGTGAAGAATACGTATTCCTTATCCGTGCGTATGTGGACGGCGCATGGAGTCCCTATACAACAGCGGACTTCGTTAAGGCTACGCCTATGGCATAATGTCTGAAAATCTGTTTTCCACCCCTGTGAACACAACAGAATAAAA
Organism: Oscillospiraceae bacterium; assembly: GCA_017440445.1. Next base: position 521 of record JAFSHE010000394.1, read on the forward strand.
CAAAAAGATCCTGATGTTATTCAGTTATTACCGAATAACGCAGGATCTTTTTCATAATTATTTTTTCGAAATTTCCGTATTCTGAAGGCTCTTAATACATTTCAATATAGATTCCATTATTCATGGCTACCCAGCAGATCTGATAATCTCCCCATTTGAGAGCTTCAAGCGGGTAAAAGATGCCTATGCCCTCATCAGGTAGCATACCATCCTTTGTGATCTCAAAATCATCATCAAAAACGGTATCTGCGATCTCATCGGTAAGCGCAGAATAACGCTCCATCGAATCAAAATACAGGACCGTATTATTGGCGACAGGTATGATCATAACCACTATCAGTACGCAGGGTACAACAAATTTCGGCACCTTATCGCAGAGCTTTTTCACTCTTTCACTAAGTGATGCGATCTTTTTTTTCGCCTCGGTTACGCTTGGCTCTGTGGATCTCCTGATGACTATGAATACCAGTATCATCAGCACGCCCGCAATAATTATTCCAACAGCCATGCTAAGGACTATATAATGTAATATGTGTGCTATTGCTGAAACAACTATCATAACGATCGCTACACACGGCAGGGTGGACAAGACCTTGTCAGATGCGGACTGCTTTTCATCGCAGTAATACTTAATGATATTCATGATACCGCTGACTGCGCCAACGATGATGGGAACCATCCCGAGGAATATCGGGCGCTCTGAAAGAAATCCCAAAAGAGAAAGCGCAATTATACCCAGAAAACCTGTAATAAAATATTTGTTGCAGATGACGATCTCTGAAAACTTTTTCTTTGAAAAACAGGATACACAGACAGAAAAAAGAATAATGACCAGCAGGTAATGATAATGCCTTATAACATAAACAAGATACATGTATATAGTAGAAAACAGGTTATTTATGTCAAATATACTTATCTTCTCGATATTATTTGCACGGTTGAAATTACCGGGGGCAAGAATGACCATCAGCATCCCCGCTATCGCCAATATGAACGGCGGGATGTGTCCGAAGGATATTTTACGGTGTTCCATGCCGAAAGTTATCAGCATAAATATTATGACCATTCCCGCAGTTGTTTCGTTTGTAACAGACGATAACGCCACAGAAACGTAAAGAAATACCATATTAGGTATCGACTGCTCCTTAGCATATCTGTTTATGGCAAAAAAGCAGGCCAGCAATATCACCGTGGGCCACAGGTAATTTACCGAACCCGACAGCCAAAGGCATGTATCTCCGAACTGAGGCAGAAACAGCAGCAATGAAAGATATATCAGAGGAAGTCTGAATTTATTCTCAGAAGCTCCGTTCTTAGTATGTACATAGCACAGGTAACCAAGCAATACAAAAAAGAGCGCATTGATAACATTAAACAGGCATTTGTCAAAGCACATCATTACATACGCAAGAAAATGACACAGCACCCTGCCGCCGCTCATCATGTAGTAGTTGTTCATGGATACGATGATATCTTCAAAATTCTGCACAGGATCCACATCGGCAGTAGGCATAAAGGTCTCCCAGATGAAATTGAAATGCCAGTCGTCTGTGATGTACTCGCATCTGAAGTTCAATACCAGAACAAAGACATATATTAAAACAGCCGTTATCAGGTTAGTCTTCTGAACTGAATTCAGGTTTTTGATACGTCGCAAGGTCATTCCTCACTTTCCCTTTTAATTAAGTAGTATTATACATCAATTGTGAAATTAAGTCAATATATGACAAATGACAACGCTCTGTCTGTCAGACGTATCGCCCGCCGTTTTAAGGGACATAATATATCTCCGAAGTGAAATTTGCAAGAAAAATTATTAAAATCGCTTGACAAATCAATAATTCGGTGTTACAATTATGAACAGAGAGAAGAAATCTCTCTGAGCAAAAGAAAGGAAGTGACCTGTCTGGAGAAGAATATATACAGCCTCGTGCTGTCCGACAGCGTGGTGGAGGCGGTAGACGCTATGGCGAGGTCCGCAGGACTGAGCCGCTCTGCAATGATAAACCAGATACTTGCGGAGCGTGTAGCCTACACAACGCCTGAAATGCGCCTGCGTGAGATAATGTCGGCAGTGCAGCGCTCCATGAATGAGGGCTTCTATTTTATGGAGCAGCCATCGGCGGGGACATTATCCTGCCGCACGGCACTCAAGTATCGCTACAAGCCCACTGTGCGCTATTCGGTGGAGATATTCTCCCGTGGCGACAGGCGTGTCGGCGAGCTTAAGGTATCCTTCCGCACCACAAGCAGCCAGCTTATCGGCGACCTGATGGGATTTTTTCGCTGCTGGGCTGCGCTGGAAAAGCACTATATCTCAGGTGTATTATCGCAGGGAATACTGTACACGATAGACGACGGAAGATTCACCCGTACACTCAACATGCCGCAGGAGGATATATCGGACGAGGCACTGGGACGTGCCGTTGCGGAATACATGGCGATGTTTGACCTTGTCATGAAGAAATACTTCGCATGTCTGCCTAATATCACAGCAGCGACAGATGCGGCGGAGCATCTGTACATCTCGTCGCTGAGAAACCTTGACGTGATTATTTAAAGGAGGAATAAAGCATGAATCCTAATAAGTTTACACAGAAATCCATTGACGCCATCCAATCGGCGCAGGACCTTTCCATAAGCTATCAGAATAACTGCGTGGAGCAGGAGCATCTGCTGTATGCGCTGCTTTCGCAGGAGAA
>JAFSHE010000395.1 GCA_017440445.1 Oscillospiraceae bacterium
CGCTCTGGAAGCCGAATTTTTCAAACACGGCAAACGGCGCATCCTGCGTCAGGCAGTTGATATTCATCTTTCCGGTCTGGCTGATGACATGGTGCGAATAATTCTCCTTGTTGATGGTCACGGCAATCCGGTTCGGAGTATTGGTTACCTGTGTCACCGTATTCACGATCAGACCATTGTCCTTCTTGCCATCATTCGAGGTGATGACATACAGACCGTAGCCGATATTGAACAGTGCGGTCATATCGTTCTTGTTTGCGGTGGAATCCTGCTGTGCAAGGTACTCTCTGCAAAGCTCCTCAGCGAGAGCGTCGAGCTGTGCGCTGCTCTCCTCGGAGAGTGCGGAGCGTATCTTGACGGAGTTCTCGGTAAAGGTGAGGTTCTTGCATGGCTCAAGCATACGCTTCATTATCTTTGCGGCGAGAGGCGCCCAGCTACCGTTTTCGATGAAAGCCACCGTGCGGTTGCTGATGTTGCGCTCAACTAGATGGATGATGAAATCTCTCATAAATGGGAAGATATCCGCATTGTAGGTGGTGGTCGCAAGCACCAGCTTGCTGTATCTGAAAGCGTCGCCAACAGCCTCTGCCATATCGCAGCGGGCAAGGTCCTTTACTATAACCTTGGGGCAGCCGTTCTGCTTCAGCTTTTCAGCGAGCTGCATAACAGCCTTTTTCGTGTTGCCGTATACGGAGGTATAGGCAAGAAGTATGCCCTCCTCCTCGGGCTGATAGCTTGACCATGTATCGTACAGACCGAGATAGTAGCCTAAGTTCTCTGTCAGAACAGGTCCGTGCAGCGGGCAGATGATGCTGATATCAAGACCCGCAGCCTTTTTCAGCAGAGCCTGCACCTGCACTCCGTACTTGCCTACAATGCCGATGTAGTAGCGTCTTGCCTCGTCTACCCAGTCCTGCTCCACGTCAAGCGCACCGAACTTTCCGAAGCCGTCAGCGGAGAAAAGCACCTTGTCATAGCTGTCGTATGTTACTATTACCTCAGGCCAGTGTACCATGGGCGCAGTTACGAATGTAAGCGTGTGCTTTCCGAGGGAGAGCGTGTCGCCCTCGCCCACTACCACCTGCTTTTCGGGCAGGTCTGTGCCGAAGAAGTTGTTCATCATCACGAAAGCCTTGGAGGAAGCCACCACCTTAGCCTCGGGATATGCTCTGACGAAGTTCATGATGTTGGCGGAGTGGTCAGGCTCCATGTGCTGAACGATAAGGTAATCGGGCTTTCTGCCGCCGAGTGTATTCTGGATATTATCCAGCCACTGATGTGTGAATGAACCGTCCACCGTGTCCATTACGGCAATCTTTTCGTCCATTATGATGTACGAGTTGTAAGCCATTCCGTCTGGGACTTTGTACTGTCCCTCGAAAAGGTCTACCTCGTGGTCGTTTACGCCTATATAGCGGATGTCCTCTGTTATAAACATGTCAGTGTTTACCTCCTTGTTTCTCGGTTAAAAGCTTATGTATTCCCGCACAGCGGGATTATTTTATTGATGTCAGAAGCACTTGCCGTCCTTGCAGTCTACTGTATTTCCGCTGCGGTAGCACAGCTCGTTTACACAGTGACCTGTTTCAGTCAGGGATACGATGTTCTTTATCGTTGTTTCTGCGATATTCTCCAGTGCCTCCTGTGTGAGGAACGCCTGGTGCGAGGTCACGATGACATTCGGCATGGAGATGAGCCTTGCAAGTGTATCGTCCTCCATGATGTGTCCCGAGTAGTCCTCGAAGAAGAAGTCCGACTCCTCCTCGTACACGTCAAGGCAGGCACCGCCGACCCTGCGGGATTTGATAGCGGCAAGCAGAGCCTCTGCGTCCACAAGAGCGCCTCTTGAGGTGTTCAGCAGTATCATACCACGTTTGCACTTTGCAAGGGAGCTTTCGTTGATAACGTGGTGTGTTTCCTCGGTAAGCGGGCAGTGCAGGGAGATGATATCGCTTTCTGCAAACAGCTCGTCCAGGGAAACGTATCTTATCGTGTCACCGTTGTCAAGACCCTCAGCGGGGAATTTGTCGTATGCAAGCACCCTCATGCCGAAGCCGCGGCAGATGTCGATAAACACACGTCCGATACGGCCTGTGCCGATAACGCCTACGGTCTTTCCGTACAGGTCGAAGCCTGTCATTCCCGAAAGGCTGAAGTTAAAGTCCTTTGTGCGGATGTATGCCTTATGGATGCGTCGCACGGAGGTCAGCAGCATAGCCATGGTATGCTCCGCAACAGCGTAGGGAGAATATGCGGGGACTCTCACCACGTGAATCTTACCGAATGCATGCTTCATATCCACGTTGTTGAAGCCTGCGCAGCGCAGTGCGATGATGCTTACTCCCATCTCGTGCAGGCGGTCTATAACCGCCGCATTTGCGGTGTCGTTTACAAAGATACATACTCCGTCATAGCCCTGGGCAAGGTCAACGGTATCCTCGTTGAGCTTTGTTTCAAAGTACTTTATCTTTATACCGTGGCTCTCGCTGTACTTTGCAAAGGACTCCTTGTCGTAGGGCTTTGCATCAAAAAATGCTATCTTCATGTCAGTACCTCCTTGACTTTCTATTCATATTATAGTATAATTTTATAAAAAAATCTGTTGAATTTTCAACAAAGGGAGAAAAAATGAAAAAATATTTTGATATTCTCAGAAGATGTCCCCTTTTTATGGATATTTCCGAGCATGACCTGTCCGCACTGCTGCCGTGTCTTGGTGCGAGGGTGGAGCATTTTGACAGAAAAAGCACCATCATAGGCGAAGGAAGCCCCGCAAAATATATCGGCGTGATACTTTCAGGCTCTGCGCAGGTAGTGCAGATGGATTACTGCGGCAACAGAAGCATAGTATCGGGAGTGGAAACGGCTGACGTGTTTTCGGAGTCCTACGCCTGTGCGGGGATATCCTCCATGCCCGCCTCGATAATCGCCAACGAGCCATGCGAGGTGATGCTGATAGACAGCGTGAGGATAACCAGCTCATGCAGCAATGCCTGCGGATTTCATCAGAAGCTGATATATAATCTGATGAAGGAGCTTGCTACGAAAAATATAATGTTCCATCAGAAGATAGAGGTCACATCAAAGCGCACTACCCGTGAAAAGCTGATGGCATATCTCATGCTCCAGGCGAAGAAAAAGGGCAGCAACAGCTTTGTTATCCCATTTAACCGACAGGAGCTTGCGGATTATCTCGAGGTGGACCGCAGCGGGCTTTCCGTTGAGATAGGAAAGCTTCGCAGCGAGGGTGTGCTGCTGTCCGAGCGGAATTCTTTCACCCTGCTGAAATAGTGTGTTTCCAAAGCGGCTGAATATTCACACAGGGATGCGCTCTGCGGGAATACAAGCCCCATTCCACGCATAGGATATACAACAAAATACCATCGTGGGAGGTAATCTATGAATAAGAGAAGATACAGCATTTCCGATATACTGATATATGTCCTTACTGCGGAGCTTGTCGGTGCGGTCTCCGCAATACTTTCGGGCGGATTTTCGGGCTTTTATGATAAATACGCCGAGCCGCCGCTGCTGCCGCCTGCATGGCTGTTTCC
>JAFSHE010000396.1 GCA_017440445.1 Oscillospiraceae bacterium
ATAGCCTTCGGCGCATGCATGACATTCGGACCGTATCTTACGAAACAGCCACAGGATACCGGCACATCACAATCACAGACACAGGAGAACTAATGGAGCTTTACATAAAACATTTCAGCGAGCTTACAGCCGCAGAGCTTTACAAGATTGCACAGGCACGCATCGCAGTTTTCGTTATAGAACAGAACTGCCCGTATCAGGAGCTTGACGGAAAGGACCTTAACGCATGGCATGTCTGGTACGAGGACGAGGACGGTGTTGCCGCTTACTGCCGAGTACTCGACAAGGGAGTATCCTACGAAAACGAAGGCTCCATCGGGCGTGTTATCACCGTAAAGCGCAGCACGGGTCTCGGGTACAAGGTAATGATGGAGGGAATACGTGTCGCAGAGGAAAAATACGGACAGACCTCGCTCAGGATAAGTGCGCAGCAGTACGCACAGGGCTTCTATGAGAAGTGCGGCTTTGTAAGAGTTTCAGACCCGTATCTCGAGGATGATATCCCGCATGTTCAGATGCTAAGAACAGGAGCATGAGATGAAATACAGACATCGGAATAATATCAGGATAAGGGATTTTTACTATTTGCAGAGTGGTGCTTATTTTATGACGATATGCACGCACATTGGAAGCAGACAGATTTTTAAGATAACGAGGTGATAAAATGAAGACTGCAGCAGTAATATGCGAATACAATCCGTTCCATTACGGACATAAATACCAGCTTGAAAAAACACGTGAGGCAGGTGCAACCCACATAGCCGCAATAATGAGCGGAAACTTCACGCAGCGTGGCGATGTGGCGGTATTCGACAAATACGAAAGAGCGCAGATCGCACTTCAGAATGGCGCAGACCTTGTGCTGGAGCTTCCTACCGTGTACAGCCTTTCGGCGGCGGAGGGCTTCGCAAGGGGTGCGGTGCAGATTGCCGAGGCTCTCGGATGCGTGGATATGCTGTCCTTCGGGTCGGAGTGCGGAGATATCTCTGCGCTGAAAGAGGCCGCAGGCGCAAGCGAATTCGCACTTCACACAGACGAATTTCAGATGTATATGCGCAAAGGTGAAAGCTTTCCCTCAGCACTGGCAAAAACAGTGCAGGATTATTACACTGCGGATGTCTGCGATATTCTTTCTTCACCCAACAATACGCTTGCAGTAGAGTATATCAAGGCACTTGATGATATCGGAAGCTCCATCGAGCCGTTTACCGTTGCGAGAAACGGCGCTGACCACGACAGCGACGATGAAAACAGCGGCTTTGCAAGCGCCTCCCTGATACGAAAAAAGATACTAGCAGGAGAGGACTACTCAGCGCTTGCGCCTGTTATCGACGCTCCGTCAGCAGATATAAAACGTCTTGAAACTGCGATACTGGCAAAGCTAAGAACGATGCGCCCCTCGGACTTTGAAAGCATCTACGATGCGGCACAGGGTCTCGGTGACAGGCTCTACAAGGCTATCAGACGTGCGGGCAGTCTGGAGGAGCTGTATTTTCTCACAAAGACGAAACGCTATACTCTCGCACGTGTCAGACGTGCTGTGCTGTGCAGCTTCCTCGGGATAGACAAGCGTCAGCTTCAGGAGCCACTGGCATATATCCGCATACTCGGAATGAACAGCAGAGGTCGGGAGATACTTTCCGCTGCGCAGTGCGGACTTCCGATAGATACTTCCCTCAGAAATCTGATGAAGCAGAGCCGTGAGGCACACCGTCAGGGTGCATTCGAGGAGCGCTGCGGGGATGTGTATTCCCTCGCCTTTGAAAAGCCTCGTCCCTGCGGCCATGAGTTTACGGCAAAGCCTGTGATATTGGAGTAGAATGATACAGAATATAACTGACAAAAACAAAAAAGAAGATATCTGCCATACAATACTAACCGCCCTACCCGAATGGTTTGAGATACCTGAAAGCATAGAGGAGTATGCACTTTCGGTGAGAGAAATGCCGCTGTGGGCAGACATCGAAAATGATACTTGCCGTGGTTTTATATCGCTCAGAGAAACAAGCGCCCACGCCGCAGAAATATATGTCATGGGCGTGCGCAAGGAATATCACCGCAACGGAATTGGACGGGCGCTGTTTGCGGAACTCTGCTCCTATGCAGCAGCGCATGGATATGAGTTCATCCATGTGAAAACTGTGGCTCAGGGCTTCTATGCAGATTACGACCTTACAAATGCTTTTTACAGATCGATAGGCTTTAAAGAGCTTGAATGCCTTGAATCGCTGTGGGGCAAGGAAAACCCCTGTCAGATATACATTATGGCAATAAAAAACAGAAGAATAACATATTATTTACGGAGGAACATAAAATGACAAACATCACCGAGATAAGCTACAAGAACTTCGGAAAGTGCATTAAAATGGAGAATGAGAGCGCATCCATCATAATCACAGTGGATGTGGGACCCCGCATCATATCATACAGCCTTAACGGCAAAGAGAACATCCTGTTAGAGGACGTTGACAGAGTTTTCTACGAAAACGGCAAGGAGTTCAAGGAATATTTCGGAGAGGATAAGACATGGTACATCTACGGCGGCCACAGACTGTGGAGCAGCCCTGAGAGCTTCCCTCACTCCTACGTCCCCGACAATGAGCCTGTACAGTACTCCATTCACGAAACCGACGGTCAGAAGAACGGCGTCTGCCTCGTTTCCCCCGCTACAAAAACAGGTCAGCTGCACACCACCTATATCTGGCTTGACGAGGACGGCAAGGGTACATCAAGAGTGAAGATGATCCACAACATCACCAATGTATCGGGCGCTATCGTTACCCTTGCTCCCTGGGCTATGAGCGTATGCAGCGCAGGCGGCGTGGAGATATTCCCGCAGAACACAAAAGACAACGGACTTCTCTCCAACAGAAGAAATGTTTTCTGGCCCTATTCCGACATCAACGATCCCCGCTTCTTCCTCGGAAACAAGTACGGCACTCTGAAGCAGGTACCGGGCAGTGAGGGCAAGTTCAAGATAGGCATGAACAACGAGGACGGCTGGGCCGCCTACATAAACCACGGACAGATATTCCTGAAGAACTTCCGCATGGAGATCGACGGAAACTATCCCGACTTCGGCTGCAATTTTGAGACATTCACAAATGGTATATTCCTTGAGTGCGAAAGCCTCGGAGAGCTTAAGACGCTCAAAAACGGACAGACCGCCTCCATAAGCGAGGAGTGGGAGCTTATCCCCTGCGATGACGCCTTCGACCCAAGAAATGAGGACAGCATCGACGAGTTTGTAAAGAAATACGACCTCAGATACAGGGACGGAAGAAACAACACTGTAATGACAATAATGCACCACAATTGATCAAGGAGCGTATATGAGCCTTTTTGAACAGCTTCGTGAGAAGCACAGAAAATTCATCTACCACAGCTATGAGTTCACAAAAACGGACGAAAACAACATCCTGCGGTTTCATTTCTCGATCGACGAGTACCATTTTTATCCGCAGTGGACATGGGATTTTGATATGCCCGATAACTGCGACATAACGCTTATTGACGAGCTTGCCTTTTCCCTCGGCATGGCGGAGCTCGTTTCCTACTGGAAGTGCGCCTGCTGCCCCGAGGTAGAGGTACGCTGCGGAACGCTGACCGAGTGGCAGAAGAACTGGTGGAAAAAGCTGTATTTCAACGGACTGGGTGAATTTTTTTACCGCAACGGCATAGAACCTGATTTTGACAGCTTTATGAATATCACCGCTCCTGCCGCCATTGAAAGACGTGCATTTTACGGCAGAAAGCCTGAACTGAGCGGTATCCTCGTCCCGATAGGCGGCGGCAAGGACAGTGTTGTCTCTGTTGAGCTTCTTAAAAAGCACGGTGCGAACATAGTCCCTTATATCATCAACCCACGTGGTGCGACACTGGGATGTGTCGAGGCGGCGGGAATCTCCCCCGACAATACCATCGGTGTGCGCCGCACAATTGATAAGACTCTGCTTGAGCTGAATAAGCAGGGAAATCTCAACGTGCATACTCCCTTTTCAGAGGTGGTGGCTTTCTCCGC
>JAFSHE010000397.1 GCA_017440445.1 Oscillospiraceae bacterium
GGAGTTATAAGAGTAACATGCGCCTTGCGGACCTTTTCAAGTGTTGCAAGTGATGCACCAATGCGGTCCTCAAGCTGCTGACGCTTTACCTCACGCTTGTCCGAGTCGGTTGACCACAGGTCAACACCGTTGTTCCATATCTCATAATCCGTGGAGGATGTGGGGTATCCCTGCAGATACATCTGCATACGCAGGTAGTCAACCTGATTCTCAGGAACTATGATATCGCCGTTATCCTTTATGGTAACGTCGCTTATACCAAGATCGGTTATTGCAGCAGCTATCTGAGCTGCCTCTGTCTGCTCAACACCTGAGAAAAGCACCTCTTTGCCCTTCTGATTAAGGATGATGACCAGTACGATTATTACAGCGATCACCGCTATCGGAACAGTTATCAGCAGCACCTTAGCCACCTTGGAAAGTCCGCCGAACTTTTCCTTGACGACAGTCACTGTATTCTTTATCTTTTCATTCATTCAAAAATGACCTCCGAGAAAATGCGTATTACCTTACGCTGGAATTACACCTGCATGTTGATGATGGTGTTGTAAGCGCTGAGCGCCTCGTTCTTCACCGTTACAAGCAGATCAACTGCAACAGCAGCCTTTTCGATGTTAGCCTGCACCTGTGCAAGATCATCGATATTACCGAGCATAAGATCGATAGCGTCACGGTCTACCTGCTCATTAGTGTCGATAACGTTGTCAACAAGCCCTCTGAAGATATCAAGGAAGGACGCCTCCTCGGTATTTACAGCAAGCTGCTCTGTTGTAAGGTTCATGGAGGTCATAGGCTCCATAGCCTTCATGCGTACAAGCATATCTATCGGTACCATTTCCATTTTATATCATTCCTTTCGTTATCAGCCCTTGCCGATATTCAGCGCCTTCTGCGCCATGGTCTTTACCACCTCGAACACTGCGAGGTTTGCATCATAGCTGTTGGATGCCTGAATAGCGTCAAGCTGCTCCACAGCGACGTCAACGTTCGATTCGTAAACATATCCAAGCTCGTCCGCAAGGGGATGAGTGGGATCGTAAACAGGCTCTGCGGGAGTGGGGTCCTCAACCACCTCTCTAGCCTCGACACCGAGGTACTGAATGTATCTGTGGAAATGCGCCTCGCCCGTGCCGAGCTTTGTACGCAGGATAGACTTGAAGTTCTTATCCTCGCCGTACACCACCATCTGGCGCTTGTAAGCCTCCTCGGGAGTGGTAGCAACATTGTCTGCATTAGCCACGTTCTGAGAAATGATATCTAATCTCAGGCGCTCAGCGGTCATACCGGAGAGCGGAATATCAAGTGAGCGTAAAAACATATCCTAGACCCTCCGTTACTTTGTTACCAGTGCGCTTCTCATTCTGGTGAAGTTGCCGTTCATCGAATTTATCAGCGCATCGTACTGGAACTGCGCTCTCGCAAGCTCCGCCTGCTGTGTATCAACATCCACGTTGTTGCCGTCTGCCTGATCTCTTGTTATGTAGTCGGTAACAACGCACTGCGAAAGATTAAGCTCTTTCTTTATTGTTCCGTTCGCACGAAGCTTATCACGGAGAACGCCGCCGAACTCAAGATATTTACAGTTGTAATCGGGAGTATTCTCGTTAGCGATATTCTGAGCGATTATCTGCTGCTTCTGCCACAGAACGGAAAGACCCTGCTCTGTGATACGAAATGCGGTAGTATCAAAAAGTGCCATATTTCATTCCCCTTTTTCATTGTCTTGGCATATATTGTTAAAAACTTACAATTTCACATTGTTATCCGTATTATAATTATACAACATTTGAAACGATATTGCAACTTTTTTTTCAAAAAACCTGCACTGACATTTCCAAAATTTATGTGAAAATTTCGGTTAAATACAACAATTTGCATAGCTAATTTCCAATATCATGAAACATTTACCGCTAAATTGTGAATGTTGCCCAAAAACTTAAATACAATTTCTACACGTTTCTAAACCTGTTTTTTTATATATAAATAGGAATATCTCCCGCCTTTGTGTAAAAACGGGAGATATTCTGTTTATATGAGGGGTGAATGGTAGCTAAATTATCTGCTGTACTCGGTTATTACGTTGTACTTATTCAGCAGCTTTTCTGCGGTATCGAAATCCTCCTGACGGATATAGAAAATCTTGTAGTCGGCTGTTCCACCGCACATTCCGCTGTCAATACATTCCTTTGCATTTTTATAGGGCAACAGCACCAGCACATAGCTAGGCTCCTTGAACCATGTTGTATCATTGCTTGAAGATCGATCGAACAGGTATTCAAGCTCATCATCCTTTGGGAGCAGTACCGCACCTTCGCTAAGAGCCTCTTTCTGCATACCGCTGATGATATCCGTATCAAAGCCTCCGTATTCATAATATTCGGAGGGTGCGGCACTGACGTCACCGCTCTTTAAAAATGCCGCCATAACAGAGCTGCTTGACCAGCCCGCAGAACCGTTTCGCCTTATCAGCACAGCCGTCTGAAAGTCTGAAAGCTCTACTGTCGTAAGCCCTGTCACACCGTACTTCTCAAGCAGTGCGATGGTATTCTGATACCACGGAAGCACGCTGAAATACACCGAATAACCGCCGACCGCAGCATCTGAGCTTAAATAGTTCGTATACCTGTGGTCTGTCTTAAGCTCTACGGAGTAGTAATGCGCATGCGATGGTTCTCCGTACAGCAGGTCATAGGACACACTATCGCAGTCCTTGCGGAAAGCCTCCTTAAACTCCTCACTGGGGATATTTACACGGATATCTCCGTTGCCATCCTGCTTATCTACACTGAGGATAGTTGTACCAAGCGCCTCCATCTCATCATCAAAGCGATTGTAATAACCCTCAGGAAGTATCAGTCTTTCAACGTAGTCAAAATACATCTCATCGTTTATATCGTAGCGTCTGTACACAGTAGTACCGTCCTTCAGAGTGTAGCGCACATCTATGGAGGCTTCTCTGATCATCTGCGGATAGTTGTCAGGTCTTGTATCAATACGTCCCTTTTCCAGTATCTCACGATGGATATCCGTAACTATACGGATATTGTCTGTTTCCATCAGGTCAACGTAGAAATTATCGTTGTATTCTTCATCATAATACCACATCTGTACTTCTGTTGCTGCAACGCTTTCGGCCTGCGGAATGATATTCGCCATGCCCATGCCGTTTGAGAAATACAGACCCATACATATAAGCCAGCTTGCTACCATGGTAAGCGCATATTTTCCGATGGTGATGTAGAATTTCTTGAAACCTCTGCCGCTGATAAGCTCCATAATGACATAAAGCACAAAGGTCAGTATCACCATGGTAAAGAGATATCCCTCAGGGCGGGGAGTATAGCTGTAATAGCTGTTTTCCTCCACGTCAAATATCATTGGGAGAGTCACCGCAGCAAAGGGAGCAACCACTGCAAATGTCACCAGTGCGGGGATAACATAGCTTACACCCTTGAATACATACGGACTTCCCACACGCTCCGCACGTCTGATCTTTGTCAGGAAGTACGCTCCCACAAAACAAGCGATAGTTATGATAACTGCGGGGATGATAAGCCCGGGGCGTGATATAGGCGCCCTGAACTCCTCAGCGGTACTGACACCAACACTATATCTTAAGGTTTCTATCAACATTCCTATAGGCGATGTTGACGCAGCAGAATTGAACAGTGTATTATCCGTTCTTGATGTGTAGCCGAACATATTGCTTACAACAATAGCGATACACACATAATGCAGCACTGGGATAACTGCGTTAAGCACAAAGGGATATATCCTTGCCTCTGCTGTGCGGCCGCAGACGGACATCACGAACAGGCTTATCGCAGTGAACATCACGCAGGAGAATACACCCGTAAACATAAGCTGAGGGAGTATCTGGTCAAACATCTCTAATCCTTCACGTGCGGCCGTTCCCCATATATACGATATATTTATCGTTTTAAATATTATAAGACCTATTGCCACCGCTGCAAGGTGCGGCACAAGGCTTCCCGCAAGACCCGCCAGCAGGTCTCCGAAAAATCTTGTATCATCCGATACAGGCAGCGAATAATCCATATCCACTACGGTTTTTTTATACAGCCAGCGCATGCTTTTTGCAGGGATGATATAGCTCATGATAAACATGCCGATAAGCATGATAACGCCGACAACAACAGAGCCTATAAAAGGTCCTTCAAGCGTAACAAGCTGTTCCTGAAGTGCTGGAAACTTCGGGTCCTCCAGCGGCACCTGCTCCATCTGATTAGCAATATGCACTGCGTATCTTCCAAGTCCGAAAGCAAGGGGATAGGAAAGCAGCGCAAATATAGAGTTCATCACTATAAGAGTGCGCAGGGTACGCAGCTTATAGAGAAAATATGTTCCGAATTTCGAGAAATTACCTGTCGAGCTTAGAGCTGTCATAACCCAGCACCTCCATTTCGTAAATAAATATCTCCTCAAGGCTGAGGGGTACTTCATCGTATATCTTAGGCGAAAGCGCATTTATCTCGCTGCGGATAGCCTCACGGTCACCCTTTGCTATCATGTGCGTAACACTGCCAAGCGTGTCGATATGAAGCACCTCAAATCCGCTGAACTGCTCCTTTGTAACAGGCTCGTCAAAGGCGGTCTGTATCTTCACTACGCTGCCCTTTACATTGTCAAGCTCCCTGTCAAATACCACCTTGCCGCCGTGCATAAGTCCCACACGGTCGCAGAATTCGTCTATCTCGTTAAGGTTATGAGAGGAGAATATGACCGTCAGCTTGTTGTCCAGCATAGCGTCTATCAGCATCTGCTTTACGATTATCCTCATAGTCGGGTCAAGTCCGTCAAAAGCCTCATCGAGGAACAGATACGGCGTCCTGCACGCTATACCGCATATAACAGCCGCCTGTCGCTTCATTCCCTTTGAGAATGTATTCAGCTTCTTTTTCAAGGGAAGCTCTATCGCCTTGTGCAGCTTATCAAAAAGCTCCTCGGAAAAGCTGCTGTAAAAACGCTTGTAGTAGTTCTTCATCTCAGTGAGAGTCATCTCATTGAACTGCACCGTTTCATCGTTGATGAAGAACACTCTTTCCTTTATCGGGACATTGTTATACACCTGCTGACCGTCTATCAGCACCTCTCCCGAATAGGGTCTGTATATGCCCGAAAGAAGTCTCAACAGCGTGGATTTTCCCGCTCCGTTTGAGCCTAAAAGTCCGTAGGCGCAGCCCTCAGGGATAGTTATATCCACCCCGTCAAGAGCGTTTTTGTCATCAAAACGCATTACTGCATTTTTTATCTCTATCATATCTCTCCCCCTTTTCCGTCAGACCATATCCTTTTTGCCGCTTCAACAGCGTCTTCTAATGTCACTCCTACGTTTTTAGCGTCAGACAGGCACTCCTCAAGGCGCTTCATCGCCTCGGTGCGGAATATCTCCGCCGCCTCCCTCTGCGGCGAAACATAGCTGCCCTTTGCAGGCATGGAATAGATAAGCCCTGCCGTTTCAAGCTGCGAATATGCCTTCTGAACTGTATTGGGATTTATACCGAGATTTTTCGCCACCTCGCGCACTGCGGGGAGCTTTTCATCCGGCCGCAGCCGCCCCGAGGATATAAGCTGCGCTATGCCGTTATACAGCTGCTCGTATATAGGAGCCTTGCCTGAAAGCCGTATATCAAACACGCTCTGACCTCCTTTTCCGTTGTATGTATCATCTGTACCAACTGTATTATTTGTCTTAGTACAGATGTATTATAGCATGTAATACAGTTACTGTCAATAGCTTTTCATAAAAAAAGCAAAAAAATTCGGCTGTACCATACGATACAGCCGAAACACAGCGTTAATATTTATTGACCAAAAACAGTGAAATTTGTAAATCTCCATACTCCGAACTGTTTTTCCAGACGGAATACGTACTCCTCTGTACGTTCATCACCCTCTGCGGTGGAATAGGTGCTGTACGCAATATACTCCGCAGCACTCTCGTTAAGCAGAGTAAGCTCATACTCCGTACCGCGATACATAGGGTCCGCAGCACCTGCAAGCTCCTGTGCGTACATTCTGCCATCACCGCCCATCCTGACAGAGCCACTGTCCATAAGAGAGTTGATGATATTATCCGAAAAATACTTGCCAAGATGCTCCAGCAGCTCAGGCATAGTGTCAAAACGCTCGTCAGATATCAGATAATATGTGGAGCCGTCCATCTCCATACTTACCGATGTATCACATTCTACATTTGAAGAAACAAACAAGCGATAAAGCTCATTTGCATTGGCGAATATCTCCTCCGCACTCTGCACAGTGGGGTCAAGCGCAGGGAAAGCCTCCGTTTCGGGAAGCAATACATACTCTCCCGTATTCTCATAAAAACGGTATACCGTTGCTCCGTCCTCGGAGATGAAGAAATCACACATATAGTACAGCGTACCCTCGTACTCGTCATAGCAGGAAACGCCGTAGTACTCAGTGCCATCTATCTCAGCAGAAGTCCCAGTGGAACTGAAAGTATACTCCTTATCCATCTGCGGAAGTCCGAGATAGCTGTTATCAAACTGACGTATAAGCTCTGCATAGATATCGGGAGCGTCAGGTTCTTCGGGAATTGAGCTCTCCTCAGGAGGAACAGAGCTTTCCTCGGGAGCAGATGACACCTCCGTCTTTTCGGTCGCAGGCAGAGAAGAAGTAACGATCGGCTCCGGCTCTGACTCGCTGGTTTCAATCAGAGAGGTCGTTCCCGCCGTCTGTTGAGGTTCAGGGCTGCTCTGCGATGAGGTTTCTCCCCCTGCGCAGCCTGTAAACAGCACTACTGCACACAACAGTAATGCGGATAATGTCTTTTTCATAGCTCCTCCATGAACTTAATGATACATAAAAAAGGGCAATGCAAGGCACTGCCCGTTTTTATTCACTGAAAGATCAAAGCTGAGAATCGGGCTCCTCGGCAGGCTCCGCCTCCTCGATAAGCTCGTCATTCTGCTTGTTTACGCTTGCGATATCGGCAGCAACCTCTGCAGCCTCAGCAGCAGCGTCTGTGATGCACTCGTCAGCGTCATCAAAGTCAAAATCCTCGTCATCCAGCCACTCAGCGTCGTCCCACTCATCGTAGTAGTCAGCCTCATTCTCCTTCTCCAGCTTTTTCTTTGTAAGATAAGCCGCAGCAGCCACACCGCCTGCAACTGCAAGCAGACCAATAAGTGCAATTCCTAATCCTTTGCTCATGTTATATACCTCCTGAACAGATTAAGTTATACGAATATACAAGTAGTATATACCTTTTTGAGAATTTTTGCAATACTTAAGGGGAAATTTTAGTTAATAGTTCCAAAAAAATTACATGTTTCCTGTGATATTCATCAAAACCGAAATTGCCGCTACAGGAGCGGTCTCACAGCGGAGTATCCTCTTTCCCAGGGAAACAGGAATAAACCCATGCTCTGCAAGGGCAGCTGCCTCGCTCTGTTCAAATCCGCCCTCGCTGCCGATGATGATATCGATATTCGTCTTATACTCGGAGACCGCCTCTCTCAGAGGAAGCTCTGCGCATTCATAGAACAGTATACCCGTATTTTCAGGAGAAATCATATCAAACAAAGCGGAAAATTCCACCGCCTCACCGACCTGAGGAACTATTCCTCGTCCGCACTGCTTTGCGGCCTCGTAGGCTATCCTGCGGTAGCGCTCGGTCTTTTTCGCCATCTGCTTCTTATCAGGGCGGGAAACGCACCGTTTCGAAAAGAAAGGTATTATCTCGCACGCACCGCATTCAACCGCTTTCTGTACGATAAACTCCATCTTGTCGCTTTTAGGCATAGCCTGAAACAGTCGCAGATGCACACTCGGCTCAGCCTCGTTTTTTGAACGCTCCAGCAGATCGAAAAGAAGCTCTCCGCCCGTTTCCGCAAGCCGTGCCAGGTAATCAGTACCCTTACCGTCACAGATAACAGCATGATCGCCCTCACGCATGCGAAGCACCTGTACAGCATGCTTTGCGTCGTCACCGGACAGCACCGCTGTTGTATCAGATATATTTTCAGTAAAGAAGCGGGGATATCTCCAGCGCTCCATCTTCAGTTCAAGCTCCTGCTCCGACATAATTATTCCCCTTTATCAGTTTATTTCATTCAGCATATATTCCGCAAAAGCCGCTATGGGCATATCCTCGGGAAAAGGCTCAGATGTTGTGTAGCTGCTCAGCGCCTCAGCTGCGATCACCGCATACACAGGCGGGATGTTTTTCATCGCCCACTCAGCGCCCTGCTGCTTCGACATCACAGCACCTGTTTTAACAAACGCTAACACCCTGCACAGATTAAGCGCATAATACACGGGATTATATCCGATATACTCCGCAGCATCTGAAATATCCCTCTTTATGCTATCGAGATAACACTCACGAGGCACTTCACCGAATATCTCATCTATCTCCTCACCGCAGACCTTATATCCGACCTCTTTTATCACTGTAAAATGAGCCGCAAGGTCATGGTCTGTGCCATGCATGCTTTCGGCAAATCGCCTGCTGTCATCAAGCGCATCCTTACGGTATGCCACAGAATAGTGAAGCTCAAAAGGCGTAGGGTAGACAAATTCAGAACAATGCTCTTTCAGCACGACGCTCATCTCAAAGCCCTTTTCAGGTGCGTATTTCTCTAAGGCTGTAAGTGCCTTTATAAGCTCCGTTTTTTCCTCGGCTGAAAGCTGCTCGTATACCGCTACGATAAAGTCAATATCACTGACTTTATCATTATAGCATCAGAACGCAAGCGAGCCGTGAACATACATTCCTGCAAGCTTATTATCAAGAATTTCTTTATATTTTTCAGCTACTTTTTCAAGCAGCTCATTCGCTGTCAGTTCCACCCGTATTCCTCATTCCTGCTGAAAAGCTCCTTTACATTTGCACGAAGCCCCTCACTGCTCTTATCTCTCAGGTGCGGGTCACGGCGAAGTATCTCCTCTGCAAGGGAATCCACCTCGCAAAGCACTTCTGCGTCGTCCGCTATATCTGCCACCTTAAGCGGAGGAAGTCCACTCTGCTCCCGCCCGAAGAAGTTTCCGGGACCGCGAAGCTCTAAATCCCGCCTTGCGATCTCAAAACCGTCCGTGGTGCTTACCATCGCATCGGTGCGAGCCTTAGTATATTCTCCCGTGTTATCTGTCATCAGGATGCAGTAGGACTGCTCCGCACCTCGTCCCACACGGCCTCTCAGCTGATGCAGCTGCGAAAGCCCGAACTGCTCTGCATTCTCTATAAGCATGACCACTGCGTTAGGTACGTCTATTCCGACCTCGATAACAGTAGTAGAAACAAGCAGCTTCAAGGTGTTGTCACGGAATTCCTGCATGACCCTGTCCTTATCAGCCTGTTTCATCTTGCCATAGAGAAGTCCCGTAGGAATATCCTTGAACTCATTCTCACACAGCCTGTTGTAGTATTCGATAGCGCTCGCTTTTTCACTGCGGGAGCTTTCATTCTCCTCCACAAGCGGGCAGACGATATACGCCTGCTTTCCTGCTGCGATATGTTTCTTTATGAAGTTGTATATCCTCGGTCTGAAAGAGGTATCCACCGCATAGGTCTTTATCGGGATACGACCCTTCGGCATCTCATCCAGCACCGAAACATCAAGATCGCCGTAAACGATCATTGCAAGCGTCCTCGGGATGGGAGTCGCAGACATAGCGAGAATATGCGGATTAAGTCCTTTTTCCGCAAGCGCCGATCGCTGAGAAACTCCGAAACGGTGCTGTTCATCCACAACAGCAAGTCCGGGATTTTTCATAACTGAAGTCTTTTGTATAAGCGCCTGTGTACCGCAGAGAACATCTATCTCTCCGTCAGCAGCAGCTTTTCGCACCTCATTCTTCTGCTTTGCGGTAAGGCTTCCAGAGAGAAGCGATACCTTCACGCCAAAGCCCGATAACAGCTTTTCAAAAGTAGCAAAATGCTGTCGTGCAAGCACCTCCGTAGGCGCCATAACAAGCGTCTGATATCCGTTCAGATATGCGAAATATGCCGCTGCCGCTGCCACAAGCGTCTTACCTGAGCCAACATCTCCCTGAAGCAGCCTGTTCATAGGATATGTCCTCGTCATATCCGAGGTGATATCCTTTATCGCACGCAGCTGCGCACCCGTAGGAGAAAAAGGAAGCGCTGCGAAAAAATCCTGCATGCTTTTCTTCTGCATTACCGCACCGCTCAGCTTTTTTCCCCTGTTACGCACAAGAGAAAGCCCCAGCTTTAAGGTGAGAAGTTCTTCAAAAACCAGCCTGCGACGGGCTTCGACATATTCCTCCCTGCCTTTAGGGAAATGTATCTTACGGATAGCCTCGGCACGACCGCAAAGCGAATATCGCTTTATTATCTCAGACGGGAGGTTTTCCTGCGGCTTCACTGCTCCAAGAGCAGTCCTCATATTCACCGACACCATGTTGTTTGAAAGTCCCGCAGTCAGCGGATACTTAGGCATAAGTCCGCCCTCCCCGGGAGTAACAAACAACGGTGCGGATATCTGGAGTCCGATAAGGTCACCGCTTATCTTCCCGTAAAACAGATACTCCTCGTTCTCCTTCAACCTCGAAAAGGTGTACTTCGCATTGAAGAACACCGCTGTGATATTTCCTGTGCCATCAGACAGGACAGCCTTATATATCGCCATCCTCGCATACTCATTGAAAGGAGATATTTTCCGCCTTACAAACGCACGAAAGGCGCAGACCTCACCGGGCTGCACCTGCGCAATAGGTCGGGGTGCGGTGAAGTCAATGTAATCTCTCGGATATAACTCCGTGAGCTGCTCCACCGTTTCCACGCCAATTTTTTTATATAACTCTGCCTTTTTCGGGCCTACGCCCTTAAGATAAGTTATGTCCATTATTCTACCGAAATGATGTAGTAATATACAGGCTGTCCGCCGTTTACAAGTACGATATCAACATTGTCGCTTATCTTTGCACGCAGCTTCTCATAAGCCTCGTTTGCGTCCTCGTCAGATACATCCGAGCCGTAGATAACGGTAACAAAGGAGCTTGAGGAATCCACAAGGCGCTTTGTAAGCTTTACAAGGGACTTTGTAACATCACCCTCTGTAAATACTATCTTACCGTTGTCCATAGCAAGTATCTCGCCCTGCTTTATCTTATGACCGTCGTACTCGCTGTCACGTACAGCAAATGTGATCTGACCGCTCTTTACTCTGCCTATCGCATCTGTCATGTCGCTTCTGTTAGCCTTGAAGTCAGAATCGGGGTCAAATGCCATCATAGCAGAGATGCCCTGCGGAATAGTCTTGGACTGAAGAACGCATACGTTCCTGTCAGCAAGCTTGACAGCCTGCTCCGCAGCCATGATGATGTTCTTGTTATTCGGGAGAACGAATACGTTATGCGCAGGAGTCTGACCGATAGCCTCCAGAATATCCTCTGTTGAGGGATTCATTGTCTGACCGCCACGAACGATATAATCAGCACCGAGGTCTCGGAAAAGCGCCTCAACACCTGCACCTGCCGCAACTGCGACAAAGCCCATATCCTTCTCAGGCGGGATGGGACTCTTTCTGTTTGTCTGAGCAGCCTCGTCAGCCTTGATGATATTATTATGCTGCTCACGCATGTTTTCTATCTTCATCTTGGTAAGCTCACCGAATTTCAGACCCTCCTCGATAGCCTTACCGGGATGGTTGGAGTGAACATGCACCTTGATTATCTCCTCATCGTCAACTACCACTACGCAGTCACCGATAGTTTCAAGGAAAGCTCTGAGCGCGGTAGCGTCCTTTGCACCCGCTTTCTTCATTACAATGAACTCTGTGCAGTATGCAAAGGTGATATCCTCAGAGGAACCTGTCGCAGCGGCAGCGACCGCTACGGGAGCAGCAGGCTTTACAGCGCTGTCAGACTCAATGATCTTTCCGCCGCCGATGACCTGCATCATACCCTCAAGGATAACGATAAGTCCACGTCCGCCTGCATCCACAACGCCTGCCTTCTTCAGCGCAGGGAGCAATTCAGGTGTTTTTTCAAGAGTCTTTTCTGCCTCTGTAATATAAGCCTTA
>JAFSHE010000042.1 GCA_017440445.1 Oscillospiraceae bacterium
CATAATTACGTCCTTTCTATGTATGCATGACCGTTCCCCGTTGCTCATGCACCTATATATTACCATATAAAGGAAGCTGAAATTGTCAATAATCGCTGTAAAAAAAGCAATTTGACGGTTAGTTTTAGTCAATTGCTGGAAATATCAAAAAAGTTTTGACAAAACAATATGTTTGTGCTATAATATCATCGTATAGTTATATTTCGGATATCAGACCGTGAGGTATTAAAATGAATGTAAATTTTGAAAAAGCAATAAGGTATATTGACATGGGCAGCTACAACAAGGCTGTTGACTCGCTTAATGCCGCTATTGAGGAGGCGAAAGCTGCAGGAAATACTAATGAGGCTATCCAGTACAAGTGCGTGCTCGGCGAGCTCTATGCACAGCTGGAAATGGCAACTCAGGCAACAGCAGCTCTGAAAGAAGTAGTTGCATACTGCGACGAAAACCGTTGCCTGTATGAGCAGCGCGCGATCGCTCAGAAGTATCTTATCGCTTATGAAACAGGTACTATAGAAGCTGTTCTTAATGCGCAGCCCGCACCTGCTCCTGCGGCAAAGCCTGCAGCGCAGAAGGTAGAGCGCCCCGGCTATACCCCACTTGTTCCCAAGCCCACTCAGGATAAATCCTTCATCACAAAGCAGATGAGCAAAAAGCGCCGCTGATATCATCGGCGCCGCTGCGAAAGGCGGTAATTGACATGGAAAGACGCGACAAGACAAATTACTATCTTGATATCTCCCAGACCGTTGCAGAGCGCGGGACCTGCCTCAGACGCAATTTCGGCGCGATCATCGTACAAAGCGATGAGATAATCGCAACAGGCTATAACGGAGCTCCGAGAGGCAGACAAAACTGCTCCGATGTAGGAAGCTGCACGCGCGAAACACTGAACATTCCCAAGGGTCAGCGCTATGAGCTTTGCCGCTCCGTTCATGCAGAGCAGAACTGTATCATCAGCGCTCCGCGCACAAGAATGATAGGTGCAACGCTGTACCTCGCATGCCTTGACGCTAAGACGGGAGAGCTCTTCGGTGATGTTGAGCCCTGCTCCATGTGCAAGCGCGTTATCATCAACGCAGGTATCGAAAACGTTGTTATCCGCACCGCCAAAGACGAATTCAGGACTCTTGTCGTTAATGACTGGGTCGAGAATGATGAAAGCCTTATCGGAAGCGAAGGGTATTAAGAGATAATGCAGCTTACAAACATCGGCGTTATAAAAGACCTTTTCCAGCGCCACGGCTTTTCCTTTACAAAATCGCTCGGTCAGAACTTCTTGATAAATCCTACCGTATGCCCTAAGATAGCAGAGCTCGGCGGCTGCAAAAGCGGCGTGTGCGCTCTGGAGATAGGTACAGGTGTAGGTGTGCTAACGCAGGAGCTTGCAAAGAGATGCGATAAGGTCGTAGCGGTAGAGATAGATACAGGCTTAAAGCCTATTCTGGAAGGAACGCTTGCAGAGTACGACAATGTTGAGGTCGTGTTTGCTGACGTTATGGAAACAGACCTCAGAGCGCTTATTGCCGAAAAATTCGGTGACAGCGAGGTGGTAGTCTGCGCCAATCTTCCATACTATATAACATCACCTGTAATTATGAGAGTGCTGGAAGAAAAGCTTCCTGTAAAAGCACTGACGGTAATGGTACAGAAGGAAGCGGCAGACAGGATATGCGCAAAGCCAGGAACAAGGGACTGCGGCGCGCTTTCCTGCGGAGTTTCCTATTACAGCGAGCCCAAGCTGCTGTTCAAGGTGAACAGAGGCAGCTTCATGCCCTCGCCAAACGTTGACAGCGCAGTAATAAGGCTTGATATAAAGCCCGAAAGCGGACTTGATGTAAAGGACGAAAAGCTGTTCTTCCGTATTATCCGTGCGGCATTCTCAC
>JAFSHE010000398.1 GCA_017440445.1 Oscillospiraceae bacterium
ATCGCCGCCCTCAGTTCCGAGGGAAACTGTATTCTCATAAGCCTCTCTTGCAACGGTAAGGATAGTACCCTCCGGGGGCTGCATAACAGACTTGTAAGCCGCATCAACGCCAAGCTTGAATGCCGCAGAAAGGTCCTTTGCGTCTGCCTCTGCCTTTCCTGCAAGACCCTTTGAAAGTCCTCTGAAGATAAGGGAGAGGATAACGCCTGAGTTTCCTCTTGCACCTCTCAGCATAGCAGAAGCAACCGTCTTTGCCGCATCGCCTACTGCTACCCCGTCGGAGGTATTCTTCATCTCTGCCAGCGCATTGCTGATAGTCATTGACATATTAGTTCCCGTATCACCGTCAGGTACAGGGAATACGTTTAACTCATCGACTGCCTGTTTCTGATTTGAAATGTTGTTAGCTCCCGAGATCACTGCGTCTCTGAAAAGCTTTCCTGTAATCACCATTTTTTAGAGATCCTTCCTGTTTTTCATTTATGGATTTATTGCTGAAATTATACTCTGATACCGTCAACAAATACGTTTACACGCTCAACGGAAATTCCTGTGCTTTCCTCAACGGTATAACGCACCTTGTTCATGATGCTCTTTACCACAGCGCCAACGTTAACACCGTACATCACTGTGATATGCAGGTCAACGACCAGCTTATCCTTACCTACTCTGACGGAAATACCGGGCTGTGCACCCTTATTCTTCAGAAACGGCAGAGATGCCATTATCGTCTGCTTTGCGCTGCTGACATTCATCCTTACAACGCCGAAACAGTTGGTAACAGTATTGCTGATAAGCGACATAAAATACTCCTCGGATATGGTTATCATACCCACGTGATTCTGTACCCTGATCATAAGCAGCCTCCTTTTATGAGATAATTAAATTATTTACCATAGGATGGCATACCGATGTAAAGTATGCCGTAAAGCGCTTTGCCGCTTCAGCCGCTGCGCCGTCATTTTCAAAAATGCCGAATACCGCTGCGCCGCTGCCCGTAAGCATTGCCCCGAGCGCACCTGCCGATATCAGCTCATTTTTGATATTTTCTATACGTTTATCCTCATAGAGGACCTCGAATACATTGTACATTTTATCTGCAAAGCATCCTTTTCCAAGAGCCGTGCAGAACTCACCAAGTCCGTTTTTTGCAGGAACAGGGTTTCTGTCATAGCGAGAGTATGCTTCCCCTGTGGGACACGTAAAATCAGGCATTACGATAAGCACTGAATACCCGCTCATTTCAGGAGCTTCGGACGTCTCCTCGCCTATTCCCTTGCAGACCTTTGTTCCTCCTGCAAGACAGAACGGAACATCCGCACCAAGCGAAAGTGCAATATCATAAAGCTTATCCTGTGAAACTCGTCCATAATGTCTGTCCAGTACAAACAGAACAGCCGCCGCATCTGCGCTGCCGCCGCCCATTCCCGCACCACTGGGAATACGCTTTTGTATATCTATCATTATCTGTGCAGAAGTCCCCGCAGCAGCGAGATATCTTTCTGCTGCCTTGTAGGCGATATTCCTTTCATCAGCGGGGATAAGCGGATCGTCACAATGAAGCACAATACCGTTTCCCGCACAGACACCGACCTGCACCGTATCACGCAGCGATACGCTCTGCATGACTGTTTCAAGCGTATGATATCCGTCCGCTCTCCTGCCTGTTATATCAAGATAAAGGTTTATCTTCGCACAAGCTTCTATCGTATACATTATGCCTTGTACTCCTGCAAGAACTCACGGATACGTCCGAGAGCAGTCGTAAGATGCTGTACCGAATATGCATAGGAAACACGCACAAAGCCCTCGCCGCTTTCTCCGAATGCACTTCCCGGAACTACTGCGACCTTCTTGTCATATATAAGCCTCTCACAGAACTCCGCAGAGGTCATTCCCGTGGATTTTATACAGGGGAATACATAAAATGCGCCCTCAGGCTCGAAGCAGTCAAGACCCATATCGTTAAAGCCCTTCACAAGCAGACGACGACGCATATCGTACTCCTCTACCATCTTGTCCACTTCCTCACGGCACTTTGTCATAGCCACGATAGCAGCGTACTGGCTGACAGTAGGACTGGACATTATACAATACTGATGCAGCTTAAGCATCTGCTTCATCACAGGCTGAGGACCTGCCGCATAACCAAGACGCCAGCCAGTCATGGCGTAAGCCTTGGAAAATCCGTTTATCACTATCGTGCGCTCTCTCATGCCGTCCAGTTCAGCAAAGGAAACATGCTTTGCGCCGTTGTAGGTCATCTCGGAATAGATCTCATCCGACAGCACCATGATATCCGTTCCTCTGAGTACGTCAGCTATCTGCTCCAGATGCTCTCTGCGCATTACAGCGCCTGTGGGATTATTCGGAAACGGAAGCACCAGAAGCTTTGTTCTCGGCGTTATCTTTTCCTTAAGAGCCTGTGCAGTAAGACGGAAATTATCCTCACGCTTTGTAACGATGGGAACAGCTGTACCTCCGCATACAGTCACAAGCGGAGAATAGCATACAAAGCTAGGCTCAGGAACAAGCACCTCGTCGCCCTCATTTATCAGGGTACGGAACGCCATATCTATCGCTTCAGAGCCACCGACTGTGATTATTATTTCCTTTTCGGGACTGTAATCTGTATGAATAGTTTCCTTCAGATATTCAGAAACGACCTTTCTCAGCTCAATAAGACCGCTGTTTGCGGTGTATGCAGTCTTTCCCTTTTCAAGGATACGTATTGCCTCTTTGCGGGCAGCCCAGGGGGTCTTGAAATCAGGCTCACCTACCGAGAGAGAAATAACGCCCTCCACCGACTGAGCTATATCAAAAAACTTTCTTATTCCCGACGGCTGGATGCCCTTTATACGCTCGGGAATGATCTTGTCATAATCTATCACGGGGATACAAGGCTCCTTTCATCGGTAGTATCCTCGCTGAATACATGGTTCTTCTCCTTGTATCTCTTGAGGATGAAATGAGTTGCAGTGGAGATAACTCCCTCCAGTGCGGAAAGTCTTTCAGACACGAACAATGCTACCTTTCTGAGGCTTGTTCCGGTCACGATAACAGACAGATCATAAGCTCCGCTGAGCAGGAATACGCTGTCTACTTCCTCATATTCCATGATGGTGTGAGCAAGGTCATCAAAACCCTTACCCTTCATCGGAGCGACCTTTATCTCTATTATAGCGGTAACACGGGTATCATCCACGCTCTCCTCGTTTATGATAGCGGTGTATCCCATGATTATTCCGTCGTTTTCAAGCTTTGCGATCTGCGCCGCCACTTCCGCCTCAGTAGTACCGAGCATCGCCGCCAGCTCCGCATTGGAAAGTCTGGCATTCTGTCGTAATAAATCAAGCAGCTTGTTCATAACATTTTCCTCCTGTTATTCAGATCTTTATAAATTTCGGCTGTTTTCTGCTGAAAACGCATATCTCGCCGAAGCCTATTTCTTTTAGTATCGAAAGCACCTGCGGGATATCCGCACCCACATCGCATACACGATGCGCATCTGAGCCAACTGTTATCATCCGTCCGCCCTTTTCACGGTAAAGTCTGATATACTCAGCGTTCGGCATAGGAACATGTAGTCCCTTGCGTATTCCCGAGGAATTCACCTCTAAGGCGATGTCGTTTTTTATGATGGCATCAAGTATCTTGTCAATGATATTATCATATCGCTCCATATCCACAAAATGCCCGCCCACATCACCGCTTATAAAGCGAAGCGGAAATGTAAGATGCGACAAAGAGCAGAACTTTCCCCACTCTGCAAGAGCAAGCTCCTCCTCGAAATACTCATCCATGCAGCGGTATCTATCCTCATCGCTGTCGGGAATACGGTCAAGGCGAGGATAAGTCCTTGTGCGGTGAGTCGATCCAAGTACGAAATCATAGTCGTTCTCTGCCAGTATCCGCTCTGCCTGCGGCAGATCGTAAAGCGCCTGCCCAAGCTCCGCACCGTAGTATATCTCCATCCTGCCTTCGTACTGGACCTTAAGCTTTTCAAACACCCCACGGGAACGCTGTATCGCACCCCAGTAGTCCCAGCTTTCCATCTTTTCGTTTTCGATATGGTCGGTCAGTGCGAAGTGCTTTATCCCAAGCTCACAGGCTCGGGCTGCCATAAGCTCGGGAGCATCCTTTCCGTCATGGGAAAGTGTGGAGTGTGTATGACAATCCACTGAGATCCCCGAAATAATGATATTGCTCAATTGTAACTCTCTTTTCTGTTGTTCTTTTTCTGTATACTTCATACGGCGAATTAAAAATTTATACATAAATCTTTCGCCGCAGACAGTTTTTTTATTATTTTATCACAAAAATTCAAATTTGTCTATGAATACATTTACTTTTTCAAAAAATTTTAGTATAATAGATAAGAAATATAAAATTAAAGGCATGCGGGCGGTCAATTTTATACAATAGACACCTGCAGAACAGGAGGACAAACAATGAGAGCAGTAGTAGCTGTTATCGGTAAGGACACAGTAGGTATCCTCGCAAAGGTGAGCGGTATCTGTGCAGAATGCAGAGCAAATGTAATGGATGTTACCCAGACCATCATGCAGGATCTTTTCGCAATGACCATGATGATCGAGATATCCGATCTTACCATAGCTTATGCGGATTTTGCAGACAAGCTTACAGCAGCAGGCAAGGAGATGGGACTTCAGGTGCATGTAATGCACGAGGACATCTTCAATGCGATGCACCGCATCTGATAATGCCCGCATTCAAATAAATTAAGGAGTAAACGAAAGTATGCTTAATTCAGGAGATATTCTTGAGACCATAAAGATGATACAGGAGGAGAATCTTGATATCCGTACCATAACCATGGGTATCTCTCTCATCGACTGTATCGACAGCGACGAAAACCGTGCCTGCGACAGGATCTACGAAAAGATGATGCGCAAGGCTGAAAACCTCGTAAAGACAGGCGAGGACATTGAAAAGCAGTACGGAATACCAATCATCAACAAGAGAATTTCCGTTACGCCTATCTCTATCGTTGCCGCTGCTACCCGCAGCAAGAACCCCGTAAAATTCGCAAAGACTCTTCAGCGTGTTGCAGAGGGCACAGGCGTAAACTACATCGGCGGCTATTCCGCACTGGTACATAAGGGATATGCGGCAGGCGACCTTGAGCTTATCAACTCTATCCCCGAGGCTATGGCGGAGACATCCAATGTATGTTCCTCCGTGAACATAGGCTCTACCAAGGCAGGAATCAATATGGACGCTGTCTCCATGATGGGTAAGGTCATCTATGACGCAGCAAACGCAACAAAGGATAATTTCTGTTTCGGTGCTGCTAAGATAGTTGTATTCTGCAACGCTCCCGAGGACAACCCCTTTATGGCAGGCGCATTCCACGGTGTAGGTGAATACGATACAGAGATAAACGTAGGTGTTTCCGGTCCCGGTGTTGTAAGAGCAGCTATCGCAAAGCACCCCGAGGCTAACATGACAGAGATTGCTGACATAATCAAAAAGACCGCATTCAAGATAACACGTATGGGTCAGCTTGTAGGTACAGAGGCATCCAGACGTCTTGGTGTTCCTTTCGGAATAGTTGACCTATCCCTTGCTCCTACTCCCGCAGTTGGCGACTCTGTTGCTCACATTCTTGAGGAGATCGGTCTTGAAAGCTGTGGTACTCATGGTACTACTGCCTGCCTCGCTATGCTCAATGACGCAGTAAAGAAGGGCGGCGTAATGGCATCCTCCCACGTAGGCGGACTTTCCGGTGCCTTCATCCCTGTTTCTGAGGACGCAGGAATGATAGACGCCGCTGTATGCGGTGCGCTCTCCCTCGAAAAGCTCGAGGCTATGACCGCTGTATGCTCCGTAGGACTTGATATGATATGCATCCCCGGAGATACTCCCGTAGA
The DNA here is from genome assembly GCA_017440445.1 of Oscillospiraceae bacterium. Next base: position 5,895 of record JAFSHE010000398.1, read on the forward strand.
TACTATTTCCGCTATCATCGCAGACGAGGCAGCTATCGGTATGGTGAACTCCAAGACCACAGCTGTTCGTGTGATCCCCGCAATCGGCATGAAGGAAGGCGACATGCTTGAATTCGGCGGTCTGTTCGGAAGCGGACCAGTTATGAAGATAAACAAGTTCTCCTCCAGCAAGTTCATCAGCCGTGGCGGTAGAATTCCTGCCCCGATGCAGAGCCTGAAGAACTGATTTTATCAAAATACTCTTTTCCGGAGCCTGAAGAAATTCAGGCTCCTTTTGTATTTTGTTCCTCAGATGTGTAAGAATAACCACATATATGAAATTCAAGGTACGAAATTCACAAACTTTGTAGAATTAATTTGTGCAATATTGCTATTGAAGATTTTTGTGTTTTGGATTATGATAAGTAATGGTTTTTGTTTTGCTATATATAAATAGGTAGAATTTTTTAAAAGGCAGGGTTTATTATGGATATCTTGCAGGAAATAATTGAAATGGATAAGGCTGCTGCAGCCCGTGCAGATGAGGCACGAGAAACAGAGATCAACAGACTGAATGCTCTGGATGAGAAAAGCTCCCGCAGAACAGAAAAGGCTGTGGCTAACGAAAAGGCACAGGCCGAAGCTTTCCGTGCGCAGCGTGAACAGCAGCTTACACAAAAACGCTCCGATACAAAGAAAGAGCTTGATGAAAGCATCGCCCGCCTTGACGGGATATTCGACGCACACTATGAAGAGTGGCAGTCGGAAATAATCAGCCGTATAACAGGCACATGATCCCGAGGTGAGGAGATATGTCATTTTCATCTAATTCAGTGATTGCTAAAGCACGTGCAGTATACGGAAGATCGCTGAAGCCTGAGGATTATGCACAGCTTTGTGCAAAGACCTCCGTTTCAGAAGCGGCAGCATACCTTAAACAGACCGAAAGGTATGGCAAGATACTGTCGGGAATAAATCCGCAGACCATCCACCGTGGTCAGCTGGAAGCTCTGCTTAGCAGATCAATATTCGATATATTCGAGAAATTCCACAAATTCGACCATTCGGACAGCCGTGTATTCTTCCGATACATCATCATGCAGCTTGAAACAGAGCAGATACTCACCGCAATAGAATGTGTATCTGCAGGCTCAGCAGAAAGATATATCGCAGCGCTTCCCGTATTCCTGGTCGACCATGCAGAAACAGATCTTATAGCACTGGGAAAGGCGAAGTCCTACCTTGATATTGCGAATCTTCTCGCAGATACAGGCTTTGGAAAGATACTCCGTCCGCTTCTTATCGATGCAACAGAAAACGGCAGGATAGATATAAACGAGTGCGAACGCAGATTATATACGCACTACTACCTTTCCAGCATGAGAACCGCAGATAAGATATATCGTGGAAAAACAGGAAATGACCTTAAGAGAGCACTCCTTAAAAGTATTGATATGGAAAATGTAGTGACCTGCTGCCGTATGCAGAAATTCCGCAACACCCCCGAAAGTGTAAAAAAGTCGCTTATTCCATTCAAGTACAGACTAAACGAGGAAACAGTAGAAAGATTGCTTCAGCTGGGAGATATACCGAAAATAGAAACAGAGCTCGCTTCGCTTGGCTACCATGCCGATTCTCCTGCTGAGCTTGATACAGTAGAACAGCTTACCGAGCAGATAAGCATGAACTTCCTGCGGCGAATGATACGGCTTTCACGCAATTCAGCCGCAGTATATTACGCACTGATAGAGTGCCTGAAAATAGAAATGAGAAATGTAAAAACAGTAATAGAGGGCATCCGCTACGGATTAAGCAGCAGCGAGATACTCGAAATGCTGGTAATATGAAAGGAGTGCGGGAATGGGTATTGAAAGAATGTCACTTCTGACCGTTGAGGGAAACCTCGACAGGCTGGATGACGCTCTTATGCTATGCTGCGACAGCAAGCTGTTTCAGATAACAGACTCAGGCAGCAACACAGCACTGCACACTGTAAATGAGCAAAACCCTTACGAAAGTGCATACAACAGTATATGTGAGATGGCTGCAACACTGAATATCACACCGAAGCTTTGCGGCTATGACCATGTTGAACAACAAACCGGAGAGGAGTTTGAAAGCTACTGCTCCGCTATGAACGAAGAACTTTCAGAGATCAAAAAGGATTTCGATGAAGTTTCTGCATCTCTTGAGGAGCACCTCAGAACAGATTCCTACGTAAAACATCTGATAGGTCTTGATGTAAGCTTCCACGACCTGTTCAGCATGAGATATATAAATGCCGTGATAGGAAGAATGCCCGCAGAAAGCCAGCAAAAGCTGGAATACTACGAGAATAAGTGCATCCACTTTATCCCGTTTGAGTCAAATGCAGAATATGTCTGGGGCGTTTATCTTGCTCCTAAAAACTCAACAAAGTTTGCGGAAATGGTTATGAACTCGCTGTATTTCGAAGCTGCGGTACTTCCTGATTATCTGAATGCCGATGCAGCGACCTCTGATATAATTCTTGAACAGATAATAGAAGATGAAATCAAACTGAAAGAACAGCTTGAAAAAGAACTGAACAGCTTTGCAGACGATCACAGAGATGAATTCCTTGCGGTAATGAGCAAGCTAAAATATCTTTACGACTGCAATGAACTGCGCAAAAAGGCACTTATTGATGAAGATCGTTTCACCTTTACAGGTTACTGCCCCACCAAGCAGTGCAAGACACTTACTGAAAAGCTGACTGCGATTGAAGGTGTAGTAACTGTGGAAGTTCCCATCAAGGGTAAAACTGCTTCATCAGACGTTCCTGTAAAGCTTAAGAACAATATTCTGTTCCGTCCATTTGAGATGTTCGTAAAGATGTACGGACTTCCTGAATACGGCAGCTTTGATCCCACTCCATACGTTGCAGTAACATACATGCTTATGTTCGGAATAATGTTCGGAGATGTGGGACAGGGTCTTGCAATTTCCCTGCTGGGACTTATCGGCAGCCGCTTTTCTAAGAACGGTCTGTTCCCGATAATGACAAGAATAGGCATTCTTTCAGCTGCATTCGGTGTGCTGTACGGCTCAGTATTCGGAATAGAAACGATAATAGAGCCATTCTTCCACCGTGAGAATATATGGAGGCTGCTTGGCTACACCGAGCGACCTGAAAATATATTCCAGGTGGCAACGGTACTGCTTATCGCAGCACTGTGCATCGGTATCGTACTGATAATCATTTCCATGAGCTTCAACACGGTGCTGAATTTCAGAAAACGCAAATGGGGCGAGGCTCTGTTCAGTGTAAACGGCGTATGCGGACTTATATTCTACATCTCGCTGATAGCAGGCGCAGGCGGAATGTTCATGCTGGGAACCAACCTGTTTACCCCCGCATATATAATCTGTCTTATCGTGCTGCCACTGGTACTGATATTCTTCAAGCACCCGCTGTCCGACCTTATCTCAGGTACAAAACACAGTGAGAAGATATCCGTCGGTAACTTCATTATAGAAAAC
>JAFSHE010000399.1 GCA_017440445.1 Oscillospiraceae bacterium
GATGGAGTTACTTACTTCTTCATCGACAACGAGTATTATTTCAAGCGTGACAGCGGTCTTTACGGCTACTTTGACGACGCTGAGAGATATGTATTCTTCAGCCGCGCTGTGTTGGAGATGCTTAAGTACATCCAGTTCCGTCCCCAGATAATCAACTCCAACGACTGGCAGTGTGCGCTTATCCCCGTATATTACAACCTGTTCTATAAGAACACATGGGGTTATGAGGGTATAAAGAACGTATTCACCATCCATAATATCGGTTATCAGGGTCAGTATGGTCTTGATCTTGTTAAGGATATCGTTGGTATTCCCCCTCAGAACGTTAATATCATCGAGTATGATGGTGATATCAACTTCATGAAGGGCGCCATCGAGATGGCTGATAAGGTTACTACCGTATCTCCCACTTATGCTACCGAGATACTCGATCCCTGGTTCTCCCACGGACTTGACAGGATACTCTGCACAAAGCAGTACAAGACCTGCGGCTTCCTTAACGGTATCGATATCGATCTGTACAATCCTCAGACCGACCCCAACATCGCTGCAAACTTCTCTGCAAGAAGTCTTAAGGGCAAGGCTGCCTGCAAGAGCGCTATCTTCGAGGAGTTCGGCATGCCTCAGTATGATATCCCTCTGCTGGTAATGATCTCCCGTTTCGCAGACCATAAGGGCTTTGACCTTGTTAAGGCTGTGTTTGACGATATCATTGCAACTGATATGCAGGTGGTTATCCTCGGCTCCGGTGAGGCTCATTATGAGGACTTCTTCCAGGAGATGCACTACCGCTATCCTGATAAGGTAGGCTTCTACCGTGGATATAATCCTCAGCTTGCTAAGAGGCTGTATGCGGGCGCAGATATGTTCCTGATGCCCTCCAAGAGTGAGCCCTGCGGACTTGCTCAGATGATCGCTGCACGTTACGGTACAGTTCCGATCGTTCGTGCAACAGGCGGTCTGAAGGATAGTATCATCGATGCAGGTGATGATGGCATCGGCTTCACATTCCAGAGCTACAATGCTCATGATATGCTCCACGCTATCCAGAGAGCAAAGGGCGCTTACGACAACAAGGCTGACTGGAAGAAGATCGTTACAAAGGCTATGAAGGCTGACTTCAGCTGGGAGGCTTCCGCTAAGCTGTACATTGGTCTTTATAAGGAGCTTTGCGGGGAATAAGCCACGATTAAATTAAGCGATTTTCATGGTTTCCGTTAGGAAATCTGCGTTGCTCCAACGCAGAAGTGAAAATCGCAGCGTGACCGCTTGCGGTCATGCGTATAAGTAGCTTTGCGGCGAATAATAATTCAATAAACCACGACCCTATGCCGTTCGGCATAGGGTCTGTTGTCTTAAAAGGAGGTAACAATGGAGATCTGGGACGGCTACAATGCCGATAAAACATTAGCAGGGGTTGATCTTATCCGAGGTGAGGATATCCCGAGCGGACTATATCACATGGTGGTGGAGATAATCGTGCGGCATACGGACGGAACGTTTCTGCTCATGCAGAGGGATTATAACAAGATAGGACATGCGGGCGAGTGGGAGATAGGCGCAGGCGGCTCGGTATTGAAGGGAGAAACTCCCGAGGAAGGTGCCGCACGTGAGCTTCATGAGGAAACAGGAGTGGTGGCTGAAAAGCTCATTCTGCTTGCGGAGCGTACCGAAACACGCAAAAGCGGCTTTGGAGTACATTACTTCACCTACCTGTGCGAAACTGGCATGGATAAGGACGCAGTAACGCTTCAGGAAAGAGAAACGATAGATTTCCGCTGGGTGGAGCGCAGTGTGATAGCTGATAAAGAATACCCCGCCAGCAGACAGGTAAGAGAGATACTACTGAAAAAGCTTTAAAATTTTTTGACAGGTGAAACATTTCACCTGTCATATTCGTCTTATCTACAAAAGCGCTTTTTGAGTATCCCGAGGGGAGATGAGTACATGACCGAGCAGCAGCTTGAGCGA
>JAFSHE010000400.1 GCA_017440445.1 Oscillospiraceae bacterium
ATACCTTTGCAGCCTCGTTTATCATCTCGGGCATCTCAGCGATCTTTCTGATAAGAGCTGTTTCAGCAGGCTCGGTGTAGGATACCTCGCCGCCCTCGTATTTGAAGCCGTCCTCTGCCATTCTCTCGATAACACGGCAGATACGTGCATGAGCATACTGTACGTAGAATACAGGGTTCTTGCTGCTCTCCTCAACAGCAAGGTCAAGGTCGAACTCAAGATGTGTATCGGAGTTTCTCAGGTTGAAGAAGAATCTCGCTGCGTCGATGGGTACCTCGTCCAGAAGTGTGGTGAGCGTGATAGCCTTGCCGCTTCTCTTGGAGAGCTTTACTGTCTCGCCGTTTCTTACCAGCATTACCATCTGCATGATAACAACGTCAAGTCTGCTTTCATCAATACCCATAGCAGACAGCGCTATCCTCATTCTCTGAACATATCCGTGATGGTCCGCACCAAGCACGTTTATAGCCTTGTCGTAGCCTCTTGTGACCAGCTTGTCGTAGTGATAAGCGATATCAGGCACGATGTATGTGGGGAATCCGTTGGAGCGTACCAGTACGAAATCCTGATCGCCGCCGAAGTCAGTAGCCTTGAGCCACAGTGCGCCCTCCTTCTCGTAGGTGTGGCCGCCCTCCTTCAGCTTGTCAATGACTGCCTTTACCGCACCGCTGTTGTGGAGAGTACTCTCCTTGAACCAGTTATCGTACTTGATACGATACTTCAGCAGGTCTGTTTCAAGTCCTGCCTCGTTAAGGGGCAGAGCGTAGTCAACGAGAGCCTTTCTTCTGTCCTCCTCAGAGAGTGCCGCAAGGCTGTCGCCGTGCATATCAAAGTAGTTCTTTGCATGGGCGATGATATCCTGTCCGAGATATACGTCCTCGGGCATGGGGAATTCAGCAGTATTTCCATCCTCGCCATAGATAGCCTTTGTAAAGGTGTCCATATCTTCGTCCCTGCACTCAGCCACAACACGCTGACCTGCCTCAGAGCAGATGTGCATATATCTCAGGGAGAGCGACTTTCCGAACTTCTCCACCTGATTTCCCGCATCGTTTATGTAAAACTCACGGGATACCTCATAGCCTGCCTCCTGAAGCAGAGAGGAAAGGCTGTCGCCGATAGCGCCGCCTCTTGCATTACCGATATGCATAGGACCTGTGGGGTTAGCGGAAACGAATTCCACCAGTACACGCTTGCCCTTGCCCATGTCTGTCTTACCGTACTCCTCACCGAGGGAGATAGCCTTTGTAACTACCTCGCTGAACCAGCCTGCGCCGATGAAGAAGTTAAGGAAGCCGGGACCTGCGACCTCTATCTTATCAAATGCTGTGCCCTGAAGCTCCGCAGCCTCAACTATCATCTGAGCGATGGCACGGGGATTGTTCTTAAGCGCCTTTGCAGATACCAGTGCAGCATTTGCGGAAAAATCTCCGTGAGAAACATCCGCAGGGATAGTCACCTGAAAGGGAGGCAGCGGCTCAGCGGGTATCTTGCCCTCTGATACCATTCTGCCCAATGCAGCCATGATTATTTCTTTTACCTGTAATTTTGCCTCGTTTACAGCGTTGTACATCTTTTGTTCCTCCGTTATTTTGTATTTACATTTATTTTAAGATCGTTTATCAGCATAAGACCGCCGTTTACATCAAGGGAATATCTTATCTCTATCTCGCCGCCGTTATCCGCCATAACGTGACGCAGCTTTGTGGTCGTAATTCCTATCATGCAGTCGCCGTACTCGGTGCCATAATGGCAGAAGTGGCGCTCTCCCTGCTCGAATACAAGGCTTGAGAATGCCTTTCCCGTCCTTGTCATGGTGACGATATCGCCATCCACCTTAAGCTGCACATGACTTCCCTCAAAGCCCGTAGCCTCGCTCTCATCGTAGTCGATATAATATGCACCGCCGTGCTGACGATACTCGCCCTTTGTAAACAGCTCCGAGCGGTCGGTCTGACCCTCTGCCGTCTGATTTATTATCATCTTGATATTTGCATTGTCTGCCATTTTATCTTCTCCGATTATATCAGTTCTCGGAATTCCTCTCCAGCGCAAGCGTTATCAGCCTGTCAAGCAGCTCGCCGTAGGGAATTCCCATGTTATCCATCAGCTTCGGGTACATGCTTATCGGTGTGAAGCCCGGGATAGTGTTTATCTCGTTAAGTATTATATCATCCTCGGTCACGAAGAAATCAACTCGGGAAAATCCGCTGCAGCCCATAGCCATATATGCCATCTTTGCCACGGTGCGGACAGCCTCCATCTCATCATCGGTGATCTTTGCAGGGATATCCAGTACAGAAGTGCCAAGCTTATACTTCGCATCGTAATCATAGAACTCCTCGGCGGGAGTAATCTGACCGGGGATGGACGCAATAAGGTCTGCGCCGTTGCCAAGCACTGCGCACTCCACTTCCTTGCCGATTATCTCAGTTTCGATGACTACCTTGCCGCAGTGAGCAAAGGCTATCTTAAGACCGTTCTTCAGGGATTCACGGTCGGTCGCTCTGGATACTCCCACAGAGGAGCCTGCACAGGCGGGCTTTACAAACATGGGATATCCGCCGAGCTTTCCTTCTATCACAGAGCATGTGCAGTCGATATCAGCAAGGCAGCTTCTCTGTACATAGCAGTAGGGTGCTGTCTTTATACCCGCGGCGTCAAGGATGGTATGAGTTATCGCCTTATCCATGCATGCCGCAGAGGAGGTCATATCACATCCAACATAGGGTATACCCGCAAGCGTACACAGAGCCTGTACAGTGCCGTCCTCGCCGTTGACACCATGGAGTACGGGGAAAACAGCGTCTACCCTGCGCAGGTGATATGTATCATCCTCGCCGAGAAGGAGTATTCCCTTTTGCATAGGGTCAGGGCTTATTACTGCGGTACAGCAGTCAGGATCGTTCTCCCATGCTCCTGTCTTTATATCCTCGTATTCGCCGGGATAGTACATCCAGTGTCCCTTTTTGGTGATGCCGATACACATCACATCATATTTATCCTTCGGGATGTTGTTAAGCACCGAATAAGCAGATACCAGCGATACATCATGCTCACTGGAAGCTCCGCCGAAAAGAACCGCTATCTTTATCTTTGCCATTATATCTCACCCGCAGTGCAAGGCACTGCCCCTTTCTGTGATATTCCGCAAACAGCCTATGCGGCGCAGCTTGTCGGTATTCCACCGTAATGCATACCTCCGCATAATAATACATTTTATATTTTACCACAATTCCATCTTATTTTCAAGTACCGCAGACGAAATTGTACACTTTTTTAACAAAATATCCCCGAGATATTTCTCGGGGATAGGATATGTCATATTTCCTCCTCGTCAGCCTCATCATAGCTGCGGTGGGCATTGGTCAGCCAGTCGCTGCTTAAACTGCACAGCAGACGTGCATCGATATATGCCTGCGGGATGGTAAGGATGGTCTGTCCCTGATAGTTTCCCGACATGGTATGCTCAACAACAAGCGCCACATCAGGGGTTTCCTCATCTATAAGGCACAGGGGCAGCATAAGTGACATGCTGTTGCGCTTCGGGAAATATGAGGGTACAGCGGTCTTATAATTCCAGCGGATGCGCTTTCTTGCAAGCTCGATGGAATCCTTGATACGATTCTGTATCCTTATAAACAGCCTGCTCTCGCCCTCGATAAGCTGACGCAGTTTGTCATAAAGCTCCCACTTATTGTATCTGTCAGCAGTGCGCAGCGCAGAAACAAGCCCAAGACCATCGGGACAATCACTGAGCTGCTCCTGAAGGAACTTCAGCGGCAGGCGCTTAAGGTTATCCAGAATGATATGCTCATAGTCAGTATGTACAGGCTTTGACAGATCAAAGATAAGATCCTCATTCCTGTTTATATACTGCGGAGGCTGCGGCAAGGGATTGAA
>JAFSHE010000043.1 GCA_017440445.1 Oscillospiraceae bacterium
CAGTCATTGTTGTTTTATGGAATCAAGCAGCATTTCCAGTGCCTTATGCGCTGCTTTCGCCCTGATAACGTCCCTCCCCGTGGAGCTGTCATCGCTTTCATCGGAAAACACAAAACGTGCTGCGTAGCTGCTGTTTTGCGTGCTTATACCGATACACACCTCGCCTACGGGATGCTGCTCTGTGCCGCCTGTGGGTCCCGCAACTCCCGTTGTGGAAACGCCGAAATCTGCGTCTGCCGCAGTCATTACACCACGTGCCATTTCCTCGGCGCATTGTATGCTGTACTCGGTGAAGCTGTCAAGCGTTCGCTGAGATACCCCCAGCACCTGCTGCTTTATGCGGTTTGAGTAGGAGCATACGCCCAGCTCTATCACCGCAGAGCTGCCCGATACGGCAGTAATTGCGGCAGATATCATACCGCCTGTACAGCTTTCGGCAGTGGCTATCTTAAGCCCTTTTTCGCCGCACAGTCTTACTATCTCACAGGAAAGCTCCCGTATATCGGAATAAATATCGTTTAAGCTCATATCAGTCAAACAGGTCTATCGTTTCCTCGCCGTATCTGAAGCGCTTTATCTCGGTCTCGGCTACTGCCTTTTCTATCATGCTGTCGAAGTCGTAGGACTGCTCTGCCGCCTTGATATCCTCGATACGGGGCTTTGTCTTGGGATGCTTCGGTGAGAATACCGTACAGCAGTCCTCGTAAGGCAGAGTGGATGTTTCGTAAGTTTCGATCTTTCTGGATATCTCGATTATCTCCTTCTTGTCCATACCGATAACAGGACGGAATACGGGATACTCAGCAGCCTCGTTTGTGCAGTACAGTGCGGTCAGGGTCTGGCTTGCCACCTGTGCAACGCTTTCGCCTGTGATTATCGCACCGTAGCCGTCACGCTCACATATCTTGTTGGCTATCTTCACCATAATTCTTCTCATGAGTACAGTGAAATATTCTTCGGGACAATTGTCACGCAGCGCCTCCTGTATCTCGGTGAAGGGCACGCAGTAGAACTTTGTATCGCCTGCGTAGTTTGTCATCTTCTCGCAGAGTGCCTCTACCTTGAGCCTTGCACGCTCGGAGGTGTAGGGAGGGCTTACATAGTGGATACAGTCCACGATAAGTCCGCGCTTTGCCATCATATATCCCGCAACGGGGCTATCGATACCGCCCGAGAGCATAAGCAATGCCTTGCCCGAGCTTCCCACAGGCATGCCGCCTGCGCCTACTATTCTCTCTGCGCTGAGGTATGCGCCGTTATCACGTATCTCCAGACGTACTGTGACCTCGGGATTATGGACATCCACCTTGAGATGCGGGAAGTTTGACAGCACCACGCCGCCAAGCTCCTGCTGAATCTCGGGAGTCTGCATGGGAAATTTCTTATCGGAGCGCTTAGCCTCTACCTTAAAGGTCCTTGCGCACTCCAAAGCGGACTGAAGATATTCTTTTGCTCCTGCGACCACTGCGCTGAAATCCTTAGGGAATACCGCACAGCGCTGGATTGCACCGATACCGAAGATGTATGTCAGCCTCTTTACGATAACATCCATATCTGCGCCCTCGGGAGGAGTTATGTAGATAGTGGACTGCTTTCTGAAATACTCAAACTGACCCAGATCTTTCAGTCTGCGCTTTATATTCTTCTGGAGCATGTCCTCAAAGGTGGATTTGTTAAGTCCCTTGAGGGCTATCTCTCCGTATTTTACCATTACTATCTCATTCATTTTATCTTCTGAACCTTTCAATTCCTTTTTTTATGTTTAAGACAAGCTCCGAAAGCTCTGCCTCGGTGGTATCTGCGCACATGCTTACTCTTATCGCACTGTCAGCGTCGCTGTCGGGGATGCCGAATGCCGCCAATACTCCGCTGGTCTTGCCCTTTGAGCAGGCAGAGCCGCTGGAAACATATATCTCCTTTTCCTCAAGGGAGTGCAGCATTATCTCGGAGCGGACACCCCTCACGCTGAAATTAACGATATTCGGAACGCATTTATCTGTGGAATTTATCACCACATCGGGCAGCTGAGAAAGCTCCGAAACAAGGTGCGCCTTAAGCTGAGAAAACCTCTCCGCTGAGCCGTGATAAGCCTTTACTGCGGCTTCAAGTCCTGCGATAAGCTCCACAGGCTCCGTACCCGAGCGCAGCTTCTTCTGCTGACCGCCGCCAAGCAGCAGCGGCGAAAAGCGTATGCCCTTTCTTACAAATAATGCGCCTATTCCCTTTGAGGCATGTATCTTGTGACCCGAAATACTTATGAAATCGCCGTCCAGCGGGACTTTAAGAAATCCCTGCACAGCATCGATATGTACGATAGTTTTTTCGTTCTTTCTTTTTACAAGCTTGTACAGACGTTTTACATCCACCGTATAGCCTGTTTCGTTATTCACCGCCATGCAGCTTACAAGCAGCGTTTTGCTGTCCACTGCGTCAGCGAGGGCAGCTTCAAAATCCTCGTGGTCCTTCGGAGAAAGACGCACCACCTGAAAGCCCCTTTCCTCGAGCTTCGCTATCGGATTGGCAACAGAGGGATGCTCCATCGAGGTAGTAACTATCCTGTTTCCGATGCGCTTGTATGTTTCTGCCGCACCGAAGATAGCCGTATTATTGCTCTCTGTTGCGCCTGAGGTGAAGAACACATCTCCCTCGGGGAGCTTTGACAGCAGAGTTTTTCTGGCGGAGCTTATCACTCTTTCGGAATCAATACCCATCCTGTGCAGAGAGCTTGCATTTCCGAAGCGCTGCTCCATAGAATTCACGATCGCCGATACTGTTTCAGCGCAGGGCTTTGTAGTTGCGGCATTATCGAGATATATCATATCATTATCTCCTGTTTTCTTTTATCGGTCGCTGATCTATATCTGTATACTATTGACCAATATATAGTATAGCATATTTTCATCGGTTTGAACAGTGTTTTTTAAAATTTTTCACCTTTATTTCAATGTGGTTACGGGTCAGTAACACAAAAATTACAAAACGGTTACAGAAATCACAGAAAAGGTTACTGAAATATTACAAAATCCGAAATTCGGTTACAGTTTTGTCATATATATTGATTTTTTTCTGCGTGGGTGATACAATATGGACAGAACACAAGAGATGAAATGAAATGATACATAATCCTCCAATTCCTACGATGCCTCCGAGTAATATCGGAGGCATTTTAGGTTTAAGGAATGTTCCTGTAAATAAAACGGGAAACACGGAAAAATGGTTGCAAAAAAGCGCAGAAGCCTTATAACTTCTGCGCTTTTTATTATTCTATGGGTATCTGTAACGACCTGTATTTCAGTCCGTCCACAAAACGCACTCCTATCGCTGTTTCTGACAACCACTCCAGAGTATAATGCTCCTCATTCTCGCCGAAGGACGAGATATCCGTGGACGCAAGAAGTGTAGCCTCGCCCTCGCTCTCGGGGGTGCTGAATACCTTCAGCACTCCGTATGAGTCCGAATATTTCTCCTCCTGCATGACGATATACAGCTCATCATTGGTGAAATAGTAATACTTCTCGTCGATCGGCTTCTGACCGCTTACTATCAGCCACGATATCAGTGCCGCCGCCGCTGAAAATATCAGCAGCAGCACCGCTCCCGCTACCCGCGGAGCGGTCTTTTTGCTTTCAGCGGAATTTGTAAGTGCGTTTATCAGTATCAATGCCGACATAGCCGCCGCTATAACTATGACCACTGCCGCCACAATGCCGAAATATTCAAACGGATGAGATGCGGTTATCCTGCGTTCCACAGTGAAATAATACTCTGCGGGTACCTGAGAACGCACCGCATTAAGCACCACTGCAACAGCAAGGATCAATATATCAGCCGCAATAGCTATTCCTGCCGCCAGCATGGGGCGGCGTATGAGCTTTACCTGCATCAATGCTCCTTTCGCACACTTACGGCTTCTGTCCGAAGATAGCAGAACCGTTCTTCAGTATCACGATATGCTCTGCATTTCCTGCGGAGTAGTCGTTGCTGAGGTTGAAATCTGTCCAGTCGGCACGGGTTATCCTTACCTGAACAGTCAGGGTATCGCCCGCCGCAAAGCTGCCGCTGCCGAACTTTACAGCGCACTTTGTATCGGTGTTTTCTCCGCTTGCGGATGTGAATGTACCGCTCGTATTGCTTGTGACCGCTGTATAACCGCTGCCGCCGATTGCCGCATGGTCGCACCAGAAGTTAAGATCACTATTTCCGTCATGGGTGAAGTAATAGTCCACCTCAAATTTCGACAGATCGATGGCAGAGCCTGTGTTGTTCTTTATCTCCAGAGAGAACTGGATGGTATTTCCGCTGCCGCTGCCTGTCTGAGAAAGGCTTACCGCAACGCCGTTATCCTCCGCTGTGGGATTCTGCGGAAGCGGATTTGTAGGCTGCACTGGCTGAGAGGGCTGCTGGCTCTGTCCGCCCTGCTGATTTCCGCCCTGCTGACCGCCACCTGTGGAGGGAGTTACAGGCTTAAGTGCGCCTGCGCTTTTGCCGTCAGGCTCTGTGCCGAATACAAGCGCTCCGCCCTCATACAGACCGATGTTTGCGGCACGTACAAGCTCTGAACCATTCGTGCCGACAAGCTCCTTGTATGATGGGTCGTTGTTGGGGTCCCACACTCCGTTATTCGACAGGATGCGGAACTGAACTTCCTTCTTGTATGCGCTCTGACCACCGGGGTATATCTTAACTCCCGAGAAATCTATCGATGCGTAGTAGATATGCTTATCCTCATTCCAGCAGTAGATACCACCGCTCTTTGCACCCTCCGCATAATTCAGGGAGATAGTAAGGTCAGAGGCACTGCCACCTGCTGCATACACCTCGGAAAGATCCATAAAATAGCGAAGCTCAAGATCATCCGTCACCCTTGCAGGCCATGCGGTCTTGTTGTATATCATAGCCTTTATCTCGGTGAAGCCGTTGCCCTGCGCATTTACACGCTGCTCCACATACAGCTCCTCGCCCTCGGTCTCGATAGCACCAAAGCCCTTTATCGTCTTGCCGCCATACTTCTTGTACATCTTGGCAAGCGCTCCCACAAAGCCTGCGTTGTAGTCGCAAGCCACCTCGTTGCAGTTGTAGTCGGAAACTGTATCGTTATATCCGTCGTTTGAAGTAGGTCCGCCGACCAGTGCACCGTAAAGCGTATGACGATGGTAATTCGGCTCGTTCATGTTATCTGCCCAGCTTCCCTGTGCAGTCCTGTGGTGAGGATGCTCGGGGGGATTTACTCCGAAGCCCACAACGAAGCTCCTTCCTGTGCTACCGAGGGCATAGTCTATCTGGCTTTCAAAGAAATCCTTATAGGTCTGCCTTTTTGAAGCTGAGCAGCCGTCCCACTCGGAATAGGACGCAGCTATAAAAGCGGAGGTAGTTGCATAACGCAGGCTTCCCCAGCCATCAAGCCACGCAAGACCCTTGGGAGTGTAGGTTATCCTCTCGCCGCCTGTACCTGTTGTCCACCAGTCGAGATTTTTCTCCACCTTATCCTTGTAGGTCTGCTTGCCTGTTATCTTCGCAAGAAGCACTGCTGCACCTGTGAAAACATCGTCCCAGCACATTGTCCATTTATGGTTGCCGCCCGCCTGTGAAGCGTAGGTCTCCGCCTTGCTGAGATATGCGCTGTCATTCGTTGCGATATACAGCCACACTCCCGCCCATGCAAGCTCGTCATAGAAGCCGCTCCATGAGTTATAGAAGCCGTTTGCCGCTGTGTATCCGCTGTCGCTCTTGGTGCGCTCTGCGAAATCATAAAGCTGCTTTGCATGGGAAAGACATTCCTTTGCGTATGCAGGGTCGCTGTCAGCGAATACCGCTGCACATGCCGCCAGCGATGCAGCAGCCTCTCCCACAACGGTAGAGCCGGGGCTGCCTGCAGTCACCTTGAAGCTGGGGCGCTCCATCTGCATTACCTCTGCCGCACCCCACCATGCGTGGTCCTTGTTTCCGTCGCCCACCTGATAGTAGTATACATCCTTCTCGGGATGGCACTTTATCAGATAATCGTTTATCCACTTTATCGTGTCCATTATGTATTCATACTGACCGCTCTGTACATACGCATCCTTGTCCTCGTATACAGACCATGCCAGCATAGCCGAGGTATATGCCATCGGCAAGTTGAATTTTACGTTATCGCCTGCATCATAAAGACCGCCTGTAAGGTCAAGACCCACATCAGAGCCGTCTTTCATACCCGAGTCGCCACGCCAGTTTGTGCGGGCATTTGCCTCGTCGATATCGCCGCTGCGCTGCAGCTCATAGAAAAGTATCGCCTTCTGAAGCGCTTCGCCATAATTGAAGCTGCCCGTGGCTGCTGTACCCTCTGTGCCGCTGCCCTGCTCGGTAAGTCCCGTCTGATTTTCCGCAGGCTTGCTTGTCTGCGGGTTTGCGGGAGTGGTCTGCGGCTTCACAGGACCTGTCACAGCGGGCGGTACTATCGCAGGAGGCAGTTCGGTGGTACTCTGTTCGGGTCTGCTGTCCTCCGAGGTGTCGCCTGCGTCGGGAGTCTGCTCAGCATCCTCCGGGTCAAGCTCCTGCGGTTCGTCAGAAGAACTGTCCTCAGATGCGGTGCTGTCATCCTGCGACGGAGCTTCCGCAGGCTTGCTGCCCTCTGTACTCTCATTCTGCGGAGCGTCTGTAACATCAGCGCTGTCCTGCTGAGAGGAGTTCGCCGCACCTGTCGAAGTCACCTCAGAAGATGATGCGTCAGGCGTTCCCGCTGCGCTGCTTACATCTCCTGCGCAGCCTGTCAGAAGTATCGAAGCCGCAAGCAAAGCGGCGAGTATACGTGTTCTTTTCTTCATCATGTTCCCTCCGTAAGCGTTTTATGAAGATCAGGGAAAAGCTCCACGCTGCGTGGAAGTATCCCCTTTATCATAGCTATTGCAGTGCCGTAATTTGTCATGGGAATGCCTGCGTCTGCGGCGCATTTCATACGGTAGCGCACCTCACGCTCCGTCAGCATGCAACCGCCGCAGTGGATGATAAGCGAATAGGATGAAAGCTCCTCAGGGAACTCCGTACCGCTTGTAAAGCTAAGCTCAAGCCGTTTTCCCGTGAACTCAGCCAGCCATTTCGGGAGCTTTACCGTGCCTATATCCTCGCACTGACGGTGATGAGTACAGCCCTCGCAGATAAGCACCCTGTCCCCGTCCTTCAGGGAGGAGATAGCCGCCGCACCCTTTACCGCCTCAGCGAGAAAGCCCTTGTACCGTGCCATAAGTATCGAAAACGATGTAAGCGGGATATCTCTAGGAGTATCCTTTGCCGCCTTTCCGAATACCTGACTGTCGGTTATCACCATAGCGGGCTTTTTCCCTTGGTGACCTTCGTTTCCGAGTGACGCAAGCGTTTCGGAAAGCTCCGTATCACGGCACACGACAGATATCGCACCCGCTTCGAGGATATCACGGATGGTCTGCTGCTGCGGCAGGATAAGACGTCCCTTAGGCGCAGAAGAATCGATAGGCACCACAAGCACCACGATATCTCCCTTTTTCAGCAGGTCGCCCACGATACGTGCCTTGGATTCCTCTGTTTTTGCGAGCGCGCCGATGCGCTCCTTAAGCTCGTGGATGTTCTTTCCTGTTTTTGCGCTGACAGCTATCCCGTCAGCGGGAGCTGTGAAATCTTCTGCAAGGTCGCTCTTGCTGTATGCAACGATGTAGGGTATCTCCTTTTTCACAAAAAGCCCGATAAGCTCCCTGTCGCAGTCGGAAAGCGGCTCACCCGCCGCTGCGACCAGCACCGCCACATCGGTCTTGTTAAGCACCTGGCGGGTCTTTTTCACACGGAGTGCGCCAAGCTCTCCGCCGTCATCGTCTATTCCCGCAGTGTCAATAAGCATCACAGGCCCGAGCGGCAGCAGCTCCATCGCCTTGTATACAGGGTCGGTGGTAGTACCGAGGACATCCGACACAACGGATATCTCCTGCCCTGTTATCGCATTGAGCAGACTGGATTTGCCTGCGTTGCGTTTCCCGAAAAAGCCGATATGTATCCTGTTGGCGGATGGTGTATCGTTAAGTCCCATGCGTTTCATCCTTTCGGAGTAATTCTATCCTTTTATTATACTCCATTTTTCCGCACAGGTCAACCATAAAATTATAATTCGGCAACAGATCGCAGACAGTTGACAACCAAGCCGCAAACGGATATAATATAGTGGGGAATTTCGGATATTTTACTGTGATGTGTATACAGTAATCAGAAGAAAAGAGGTAATTATGAATAAATACTACAAGAAACTGGAGCTTGACAAGATATTAGAGCTTCTTGCAGCCCAGACATACAGCGACTCCTGCCGTGAGCAGGCACTGAAGCTGAAGCCCGTATTCAACGGCGAGAAGATGCGTGCGGAGCTGAAAAAGACCGATGACGCATTCACGCTGTCCGCAAAATTCGGCACACCACGTTTCAGAAAGATAAAGGATATTTCAGGCTCGCTGAAGCGCTGCAAGAGCGGCTCTGCGCTGTCCTTCCGTGAGCTGCTGGATGTGGCGGAGATACTACGTGAAACGGGTATGCTATGCGACTGGTACAGCCAGTGCAGCAACATCGAAAACAGCCTTGATATCTATTTCAGCGAATTATATCCCATAAAACAGCTTGAGCAGCGCATCTCTGAGAGCATCATCTCCGAGGAGGAGATGTCAGACGGCGCAAGCGCAGAGCTTTCTTCCATCCGCAAAAGGATAGTAAGACAGGGTCTGAATATCCGTGAGCAGCTTGACAAGCTTATCAAAAACAAGAACACGCAGAAATATCTTCAGGAGAATATCGTCACCATGCGTGACGGAAGATACGTTGTGCCTGTGCGCTCCGAATACAAGAATGAGATACCCGGTCTTGTACACGACACATCAGCAACGGGACAGACCTTCTTCATCGAGCCTATGAGCGTTGTTGAGGCAAACAACGAGATACGTGTACTGAAAGCCCGTGAGCAGGCAGAAATAGAGCGCATCACCCGTGAGCTGTCAGAGCAGGTGGGAGAAAATGCGGACTCCATCGCAAACAACTTCCGTGTTGCAGAGATACTGGAGCTGTACTTTGCAAAGGCTAACCTCGGTGCGAAGATGAAAGGCGTTGCCGCTGAGATATCCGACGAGCCGAAGGTGATACTCAACAACGCACGTCATCCGCTTATCGACCCCGACACGGTAGTGCCTATCTCCGTGGAGCTTGGCGAGCACTACGACAGCCTTATCATCACAGGTCCGAATACAGGCGGTAAGACCGTAGCCATCAAGACCATCGGTCTGCTTACGCTAATGACCATGTGCGGACTTATGATACCCGCAGGCGACGGCAGCGTTATCGGAACATTCGGCGCTGTGTATGTGGATATCGGAGATGAACAGAGCATCGAGCAAAGCCTGTCCACATTCTCCTCGCACATGACGAATGTTATCGGGATACTCGACAAGGCAGACGAGCGCTCCCTTGTACTGATAGACGAGCTTGGCAGCGGCACCGACCCCGTAGAGGGTGCGGCACTGGCCGTATCTATACTCACGCAGCTTAAGGAATACTCCGCAAAGGTGGCAGCCACCACTCACTATCAGGAGGTGAAGATGTTCGCTCTTGAAACAGAGGGAGTGGAGAACGCCTGCTGCGAGTTCGATGTAAATACTCTGAAGCCCACCTACCGTGTTATCGTGGGAGTTCCGGGAAAATCAAATGCCTTTGCTATATCCTCAAAGCTTGGTATGCCGCATTTCGTCATACAGCGTGCGGAGAGCCTTGTAAGCAGCGAGAACAAGCGCTTTGAGCAGGTGGTAGACGCCCTCGAAAAGTCCCGTCAGGAGCTTGAGGAACTAAAGGAGAGCGTAGCCATCTCCGAGCGCAACGCAAGGATGACCGAAAGCGAGCTTAAACAGAAGCTGTCCGAGCTTGAAGCACAGAAGGAAAAGGAGCTTGAAAACGCACGTCAGCGTGCCATGAGCATAATCGAGGAAACACGCTTCCGCTCCAACATGCTGCTGAATGAGCTTGACGAGCTGAAAAAGGTCAAGGACAAGGAAGAATTCCGTCAGAAATACAGCGCCGCAAAGGGCAAGGTCGGCGGTGAGCTTAATCGCATGCACGACGAGGCAAACCCTGTCACCGAGCGCCGCTCCGAGGAGTATGTACTCCCCCGCCCGCTTAAGGCAGGCGACAGCGTAATGCTTGCCGACACAAAGAAAGAGGGAACTCTCCTCACTGTGCCGAATATGTCAGGCGTATGCTTCGTACAGGTCGGCATGATGAAGGTAAAGACCAACCAGAAGAACCTGCGCCTTATAGAAAACAAGAAAAAACAGACTGCACCCGTCGGCGGAAAGGTCAAAAAGCAGCTTAAGTCCAACATGGAGCGAAAAGGCTCGCTGGAGCTTGACATCCGTGGCATGATGGGCGACGAGGGCGTCATGGAGGTGGAGCGCTTTATAGACGGCTGCCTTATCAGCGGACTTCATTCCGTAACCATCATCCATGGCAAGGGTACAGGCGCACTGAGAGCCGCTGTGCATCAGGCACTGAAAACTAATCCCTCTGTAAAGAGCTACCGTCTTGGTGCTTACGGCGAGGGCGAGGCGGGAGTTACCGTTGTAGAGCTGAAATAACAGCCCCAAAAAAGGAGTTCGATATGGGAAAAGATACAGCAGCGAAAGTAATATCAGTTGTAATAAATGTGATACTTCTCCCCGCAGTCTTTTATCTATGGGTGTTTGCTGTATTTCTCCTCATTAACTTTGAGCCATTCCCCAGACCAGAGAAGGTAATACACGCACAAGATTTCGCCGCAGGAATGGGATTTCTCGCTGCAGCCGTTGCAATTCCGATAGCGGCAAACCTGCTTATCCGTCTTTTGTGGCACAGAAAAAGAGGGATCTCAGGACGCTGGACGCTTATCCCCGCTATCGCAATTCCGTCTGTGGAGCTTGTTATGGCAGCTATTATGTGCATCGAAAGATCTGAAGTATGGTTCACCCGCCCATGGGTGTGGTAAGTTACACGCTTTTTCTTGACAAAATAACGTATAAAGCGTATAATAAAGTATAAATATTGAAGTACTTACCGACATAATAATCTTATTCGCAGGGCGGTACAGCCCTGCGATTTTTGTAATAACATCAACGGAGGGACTTATGGACGTAAAACAGCTTTCCGCAGTGCCCGGGATTCCCGAAAACGGCATGCTTACAGGACTTTTCTCGCTGGAGGTAACAAACGGCAGACCCTCTGCGATCTATATCGACAAGGACTTCTGTCGTCTGGTGGGACTTGACCCTTCCCTGTCGCCGCATGATCTTCTTCTTGATTTCATCAAGCGTATCGACAAGGAAGGCTTAAGCGCAATAAACTTTGCCATTGCAAACTGCACGAAAGGTCTTAAAGCAGAGGCAAAATTCAACTGGAATCACCCTCTGCTGGGCTGGATAGACGTTACCTGCATAGGTGTTCACGCCGATGGCAGCGATGAGCAATACATGGTACGTGGATTTTTCAAATCAAATCTTCTTGATGATAACGGAGAAACAGAAGAAACAGATATCGCACTTCTTAAGAATCTGCTCACCGAGGCGATGATGGACAGCTTTGCGGTTTGCGGACTTGCAAGCCTTGAGGATAACAGCATCATCCTGCTGAAGGACGCTTTCAATATCAGTGCGGTACTGGGCAGCGGCTTTACCTACGATCAGTGGCGGGATACCATTTCAGGTCTTATCGCCCGTGAGGAGCTGGAGCGCTTCAACGAGACCACCACAAGAAAAGCACTGCTGCATTTCTTCGATACCAGCAAGGAAGAACTCCAGGAGGAGTTCCGCTGTCTTATACCCTCGACAAAACAATACAGATGGATGAAGGTGCGTTATGTGCGCTTCAAAACACCGCTTGCATCAAAATACAGAGGCTTTTTTGTATTCCGTGATATCAACGACAGCCACCACACGGATTTCAGCGAAGCGCTGCGCATAAAACTTATAAACGGTCTTACCCTGCCTTATCAGGTGATAGATCTTATCAACCTGAAAACAGGACGTATGTATTCCTCCGAATCCGGCGAGGGCAGATATGCCGAGGAATTCGGACAGAGAGGCTTTTCCGACGACTCACTGGCAAAATATGTCTACATGTGCGACTGCACCGACGAGGAACGCTCTGCCATGTTCGACAAGTTTCTTGTACGTAATATGCATAAGATATTCAGCAACGGCGAAAAAATGATAGAGGCTGAGATAAAAAGCTGGAATCGCAAATCAAACAGGCATGAATGGGTACGTATACAGGCATTCCTCTCCGCCCATGATGAAAACGGCGAGCCACTGATGGCAATACTCACCATACAGGCGATAAATGCGCAGAAGGAAAAGGAGATACAGGACAAAAAGACCCTGGAATTCGCACTGCGCTCTGAACGTCAGTACAAGCAGGCGATACTCTCCTCCTCCACCGCAGTATACACCTACAATGTCACTACCGATACCATCTACGACGAGTACATCGAGGAAGAAGGTACCAAGCCGCTGCTCCCGATGATGGGAATGAGCTGTCCCTGTTCATACAACGAATACATCACC